>JABDJW010000076.1 GCA_013002375.1 Acidimicrobiales bacterium
TCCCGCAGGTATCGGCGACGGCCTCGGGGGTGAAGTCGACGGCCAGTTCGCCCACCCGTTCGACGTTGTCGACCAGGTCGGTCACCGAGCCGAGGTCGACCAGTCCGTGCTCGAACAAGACGTTGACCATGGCCAACAACAACGCGGCATCGGTGCCGGGCTTGATCGGTACCCACTGGTCGGCGTGATCACAGGTTCCGGTGCGACGCGGATCGACCACGACGACCTTGCCACCCCGCTCGCGAATGGCGTCGAAATGGCCCAGCGCGTCGGCGACGGCCATCAGCGAACCCTGCGACGCCTGCGGATTCGCACCGAGCACGAGCAGATGGTCGGTGCGTTCGAGATCGGGAACGCAGAACCGCCACGTATCGCCGTACAGCAGGACGTTCGACACGTTCTTGGGCCACTGATCGACCGTGCCGGGCGAATAGGTGTGGCCCAGACCGGCCATCGACGTGAACGCGCCCACGTAGCGGCCGAGCGAGTAGTTGTGCACGGTGGGGTTGCCGATATAGGCCGCAAAGGCCTCCTTGCCGTGGGTGTCGACCACCTGCGTGATCAAGCGCTCGCACTCGGCAAAGGCCTCGGGCCAGGAAGCCTCCCGCCAGGTATCGCCGGTGCGGATCATCGGCCCTCGCAGCCGGTCGGGATCGTGGTGCATGTGCCCGAGCGCCGTGCCCTTGGGGCAGATGTAGCCCTTGCTCCAGACATCGTCCCGGTTGGGGCGGATACGCCGCACCGCACCGTCGACCACCTGGACCTCCAAGCCACACATGGCCTCGCACAGTGGGCAGGTCTTGATGTACAGCTCTTCGCTCGTCGCCTGGCTCACGGCTCCCCCATATTCCCCGGCGGTATTTTCCCCGGCGGTATTGTCCCCGGCGGCGTCGGCCCGACGCTAAACCTCCGGGCCCGCGCCGCTCAAACTCTGGCGATCCACGCCCGCTCAGCCCCCGAAGTAGGGATCGCCGGCCAGCGCCACCATGGCGTCGACCGACTGTGGCGACGTGTCCCACCGCCGTTCACAGAAGTTCGTGGCACCGCTCTGATGGAACCACAGCACGGCCCGCACCTCGGGGTAGCGGTCTTGCAGGGCCGCCCCCATGTCGGCGATCCACCGCGCCTTGCGATCCGGGTCGGCCGGATCCTCGTTGGTCGCGGTTTCGCCGATCATCAACGGTTTGCCGGGGTGCTCGGTGGTCGCCCACTGGTAGAAGCGGGCCGCCTGCTCTTCGAACGACTTCCATTCGGCCAGATCCTGGCAGCCGAACCAGTTGTACGGGTTCCACGAGATCCAATCGATCACGTCATCACCCGGGTACATGGCCTCGACCTGCTCGTAGCTACCGAACGAATGGCCGCGATAGTTGATGAACCACACCAGCTGCGATCCTGCGATCGGCTCCATGACCTCGTGCGCGTGGCGCATCATGGCGACGTAGTCGGCATTCGACCCGGCAGCCGGCACGTTGTCCTCGGGCTCGTGATGCAGCGAGAACAGCACGGTATGACCCGACCCTGCGATCTGGCGGGCCGCGTTCTCGAGGGCGTCGTCGAATTCGCCCCCGGCCACGCGGACCCAGGCACCCGGCTGATTGAGCACCTTCCAGCTGTAGACGAGGATCCGCCCCTCGTCGGCCAGCCGGGTCTCTTCGGCGGTGAAGAACGGCTCGTCGCGGCCAACTTTGTACAGCCGCACCATCTGGAAGTCCCGGCCCAGGCGTTCCTCCTGCAGGGCGAGGTCAAGGCCGGCCACCCGGCGATCGGTGGTACCGAGCCAAGCACCACACGACGGCACGAGCAGCGCATCGGCCGATCGCTCGACATCGGGTCCGCACGACCTGATGATCGTCGTCGATGGCGCGGTCGGCGCGACCGGGCTCGGAGCTTCGGTCGTCGACGACGCGGGTGCCGCCGCCGGATCATCATCGGGCCACAACCAAATTGAAACGGCGCCGAGCAACACGCCCACCCCCAAGAGCAACCACAGCGGCACCGAACGGCGCAAGGTTGCTTCAGCGGCGGGATCGACCACGTCGTCCGCGGGCGGTGTGGGGGTCATTGCCCTGCCCAGGATAGGACCCCCACCGCATGGTCGGTCGTCGGCGTTCGAGCCCAGAACCCGCTGCAGCGGAGTCGGTCGTCACCGACTCCGCTGCATTGGCGGGACCATCTCTCTCAGGTTCTACCTCAGCGGGTTGGAATCACCTGCACGACGGGTTGGAACGAGCCGCCGGCAAAGTCGCCGATGGCGTAGACCACGGTGACGGTGTCGGCCGCGAACTCCAGGTCGGTCGGCGCCAGAGCGACGATCGAGTTGTCGGCATCGGCGACAACACTCACGCGGTACGTGTCGGCGGGAACGATGGCTGCACCGCTGCGGTGGCGGCCGACGTTGGCCAGGGTGAAGGTCTCGTTGCCGTTGACCAACACATCGACCGTTGGGGCAGCAGCGAGGTGACGCACGATCACTCGGGCATCACCGTTGGTCGACGACACCTGATTGCGACCGGCCCAGATCCGGGGGGAACCGGCCTCGCTCAGATGGGCCACGATCGACACGTTGGCGTTGGACGGAACGAGGACCGCTTGGGCGAGGAGCGGAGCGCTGTTCGAAGCAGCACCGGCGGGACGAATGTCGATTTGGCGGAGGCCGGCCGGCACGGAGATGTCGGCCGCGAGCGCCCCATAGGTCACGCCCGGCAGGGCCAGTGCGCCGTCGACATAGATGTCGACCGGCAGGCCATTGTCGGCGGGGATGCCGTGGAGCACGTTGACCGTACCGGGACCGAGGTTGATCGGCGGCGCCGGCCGGGTGTCGAGCACCTCGACGATCGGGGTGAACGTGCCACCGGCGAAGTCACCAACTGCGTACACGATGGTGTTGGTGTCGGCCGCGAACTCCAGATCGGTCGGCGGCAAGGCCACGATCGAGTTGTCGGCGTCGGCCACCACACTCACGCGGTAGGTGTCGGCCGGAACCTGGGCTCGGCCTTCGCGGGCGCCCACGGAATTGCTGAGGGTCAACGCCGCACTACCGTTCACCAAGACGTCAACCGTCGGTGCGGCGGCGAGGTGGCGCACGGTGACCCGGCCTTCGCCGAGGGTGGTGAAGATGGCGTTGCGCCGCTTGTTGAGCGCGGGCGATCCATTCTCGGTGAGGTGGGCGACGACCGAGTAGCTCGCACCCGAGAGGAAGTTCAGGTTCTTGCTGATCGCCGCCGGCGACGTCGCGGCCGAGCCGGCGACCCGAATGTCGATCTGGTGGTTGCCGGCGGGCAGCTCGATCTGCGAAGCAACGTCACCGAAGACCACGTTGGTGAGTGCCGCCGCACCATCGACATAGATGTCGACGGGGAATCCGCCCGCGCCGGGAATGCCGTGCACGACCGAGACCCGAGTGGGTTTGGTCGAGTTGGTGGTGTAGCCATCGCTGGCACCGGCCGAGGTGATCGGTACGACCAGCAACATCATGGCGGCCAGAAGGGCCGCCAAGCCTTGCTGAAGCGCTGTCCAGCCAGATCGATTCGTCATCTTTCAATCCTTCGCATCAGTGGTTTTGCGACGGATTACGACCGTTTTCGCCGCGCGGATGCACGTCGGGCCGGTTTTCCTGTCCGGCCGATCCTCGCGGCTCAGGTCTTCGATCGGGCCAAGTGCTCCTCGACCGCGGCCAACCAATCCTCGGTATGGGTGTGCTGCGGGCTGTGATAGGCACCCTCGAATCCGACGAACTCGGCGTTGGGCAACACGTCGACCATCTGCCGACTCGGACCCCAGAACGCGGTGTCGAGATCGCCGCAGACCACGGTCACGGGGAGGTCGATATCGGCCAACCGATCGAGCACCGACGGGTGACGGAACGTGACGGGACCGAGTCGCGCGATGGCCATGGGATCGATGCGCTCGTAGCGCCAGTCCTCGTCGGCGGCAAAGAACTCCGGGCCGTGCAGTTCGTCGACCAACTCACGCTCGGGGTTGGGAACGGCTGCGTTCATCTCACGCGCAACGGCGAGTCCGTGCTCGGCGACTGCGGCAAACAGCCCCTCGATGTGTTCGGGATCGAGGCCGAACGGCTTCTCGGGCGAGACCGGTGCGGTGTTCATCAGCACCAGGGAGCGCAAGCGATCCGGCTTCTTCATCGCATAACGCATCGCGACCATGCCACCCATGCTGTGGCCCAGAAGGTCGAACGACCCGCCGACCACTTCCTCGATGAAGCCGGCGAGATCGTCGACCAATTGATCGAAGTGATACGTCGACGGATCGGCCGGATGGCTGGTCTCGCCGTGCCCTCGCTGATCGATCGTGATCACCGAGCGGGCCTCGGAGAGCGGCCCGACCACCTTGCGCCAGTCGTGGCGAGCGCCCGTGATGCCGTGCACCAGCACCAACGGTCGATCGCCGTCGCCGTGGCGGTTGTACGCCATCGAGATGTCGTTGATCTGCACGTGTTCTGCCGCGGGATACATCAGCGAATGCTTAGCAGCTCACGAACATGGTCGAGCAACAGCTGAGCAACAGCCGAAGAAGCTGCGGTACCCGAGGTGGGCCCTTAGGGTGATCGCGTGCTCGAGCCGACGACCAGCGATCCCGACGAGCTGCTCGACCACTTCCTCGACTACACCGGTTCCAAGGGGCTGGAGCTCTATCCGGCGCAGGAAGAAGCCATCCTGGAGCTCTTGGCCGGCAGCAATGTGATCCTGGCCACGCCCACCGGCTCCGGGAAGTCGCTGGTCGCCGAGGCCGCCCACTACGCAGCGCTGGCGACGGGCCGGCGGAGTTTCTACACCGCACCGATCAAGGCCCTGGTGAGCGAGAAGTTCTTCGCCCTCTGCCAGGCGTTCGGCACCGAGAACGTCGGCATGATCACCGGCGATGCGGCGGTGAACGCCGGCGCGCCGATCATCGCCTGCACGGCCGAGATCGTGGCCAACATGGCCCTGCGGGAAGGCGCCGAGGGCAGCCTCGACATGGTGATCATGGACGAGTTCCACTTCTATGCCGACCCGCAGCGGGGATGGGCCTGGCAGGTGCCGCTCCTCGAACTGCCCCACGCCCAGTTCCTGCTTCTCTCGGCCACCCTCGGTCCTACCCGGTTCTTCGAGGAGGACCTGACCGAGCGCACCGGACGATCAACCGTCACCGTCGCCGGCGCCGAACGACCGGTGCCGCTCGAGTTCGAGTATCGTCACACGCCGCTCCATCAATCGGTGCAGGAGCTCCTCGACCTCGACCGGGCACCGGTCTACCTCGTGCACTTCACCCAGCGGGCGGCGACCGAGGCGGCCCAGGCGCTGACCAGCCTCAACGTCTTGACCAAGGACGAAAAGGCGGCGGTGAACGCAGCGGTCGGAGGGTTTCGGTTCGACTCGCCGGTCGGGAAGGACCTCCGGCGCTGGATCGGTCACGGCATCGGCGTCCACCACGCCGGCCTGCTCCCCAAGTACCGACTCCTGGTCGAGAAGCTGGCCCAGCAGGGCCTCTTGAAGGTCATCTGTGGCACCGACACGTTGGGTGTCGGCGTGAACGTCCCCATACGCACCGTCGCCTTCACCCAGCTGTGCAAGTACGACGGCATCAGCACCCGGGTCCTGCAGAATCGCGAGTTTCAACAGATCGCCGGCCGAGCCGGTCGCCGCGGGTTCGACGACAAGGGCTACGTGTGGGCCCAGGCGCCGGCCCACTCGATCGAGAACCGGGTGGCCGAGGAGAAAGCGGCGACCGACCCCAAGAAACGCAAGAAGCTGGTGAAGAAGAAGCCGCCCGAGCGGGGTTATGCCCATTGGGACGAGAACACCTTCACCAAGATGATCGAAGGGCAGCCCGAGCCGCTGCAGTCCAGCTTCACGGTGACCCATCAGATGATGATGGAACTGCTCGATCGGCCCGGTGACGGTTGCGCCCAGGTGCGCCGGCTCCTCACGTCCAATCACGAGCCCCGCAAGCGCCAGCGTCACCACATCCGACGCAGTATCCAGATCTATCGGTCACTGCTGGCCGCCGACGTGCTCGAGCTTTTGCCCGAACCCGACCACCGCGACCGCCTGGTGCGGGTGACCATCGACCTCCAGGCCGACTTCGCCCTGCATCAGCCACTGAGCCTGTTCGCGGTCGAGGCGGTGGCATCGGTGGTCGAAGGCGAACACGATCCGCTCGACGTCGTGTCGGTGGTCGAATCGGTCCTGGAGAACCCGGGCGTGATCCTGGCCGCCCAGCTCGACAAGCTCAAGGGCGAGCTCATTACGCAGTGGAAAGCCGAAGGCGTCGAGTACGACGAACGCATGGCCCGGCTCGACGACGTCACCTACCCCAAACCGCTGGCCGAACAGCTCTACGCCATGTTCGACACGTTCCGACTGCACCATCCGTGGGTCGGCACCGAGAACGTGAAGCCGAAGTCGGTCGTGCGGGACATGTTCGAACGGGCGATGACGTTTCGCGAGTTCGTCAACCACTACGGGCTGAAGCGATCGGAGGGCGCAGTGCTCCGCTACCTCTCCGACGCGTACAAGGCACTGGTCCAGAACGTGCCCGAGGAAGCCAAGACCGACGACGTCTATGACTTCACCGAGTGGCTGGGCGAACTCATCCGCCAGATCGACTCCAGCCTGCTCGACGAGTGGGAGCGCATCCGCAACCCCGACGAGCCGGCCACCGAGGTGCGCCCCGGGGCGACCGACGGTTCGGATCCCGACGCCCGGCCCGACGTCACGGCGAACAAGCGTGCCTTCCGGGTGATGATCCGCAACCAGGTGTTCCGGTGGGTGTCGCTCCTGGCCCGACGCGACTACGCAACGGTTGCCGATCTCCTGGCCGACGAGCACGGCCGTACGACGTGGTCCGCGACCGATTTGGCCGAGCAGCTCGCTGACTACTGGGCCGAACACGTCGCCATCGTGCTCGATGGCGACGCCCGCTCGAGCCGCTGTTTCGTGCTGGACGAGTCCGACCCGGTGTCGTGGACCGTTCGACAGACCCTCGTCGACCCCGACGAACACGGTGAGTGGGCACTGGAGGCTCGTGTCGACCTCGCGGCGAGCCGCGACCGAGGCGAGCCGGCGCTGACCCTCACCACCATCCGGCGCCTCTGACCCCGCGCGGCAAGGGTGTCAGACACCCGGATTGGTCACGGTGCGTGGCCCAGTACGCCCGGGTCTGTGACCGGGTTCACCGCGACTTCTGGCCCGCTCGTGCGTCTGAACAAGTGACGGCACGCAGAGTCGTGCAGAAGGAGACAACCACTATGACCCGGCGCAGCAGTACCACAGCCCTGACGGTCGGCTTGTTCCTCGCCGTGCTCGTCATCATGAACATGGCGGGCGCGATCAACATCAACTGGCCCTGGAACAGCC
>JABDJW010000145.1 GCA_013002375.1 Acidimicrobiales bacterium
GCCGAACTCGAATCGGGCCGGCTGCGCGCCGTCCTCGACGTGACCGACCCCGAACCCCTGCCGGTCGATCACCCCTTGCGCCGCCTGCCGAACGTCTACCTCACGCCCCATCTGGCGGGAAGCCAAGGCACGGAGATCACCCGCATGCTCGAGTGGGCCACCGACGAGATCGGTCGCTGGTCAGCCGGCGAACCAGCCCGCAACGAAGTCACCCGGGAGCGCCTTGATCGAATGGCCTGACGACCCGATCACAGCGCCGTCCACCAGTGGCGATCTGGCCGATCGCCTGGTGGGGTTCGTGTCGCTGAAGATGCTCGAACTGATCGAACATCACGCGCCGAACCTGCAACTGCCCGGGATGTTCGCCGGCCATCCCGTGCTCGACGACACCGTCAGCGATCTGGTGTATGTGCTCGGTTTGCTGATCGAGTGCGGCGTCGACCAGCTGGCCGACGCCGACGGCCGGCCGATTCCGTTGGCACCGCGAGCGCTCGAACTCATCTCGGGCGTGGATGCGGCCGCGGTGGAGGGCTTCTACAGCTACCGGGTCGGCGAAACCGTGCTGCGGCTCGGCGGCCTCGACGCGGTCGATCCGTTGCTGCACGAACACGTCCTGCAGGCGGTCGACAGTCCCAACGTGCGCGAGCGGCTCACCAACGCGCCCGAGACCATCCCTCCCAACTTCGCCGTCGTCGCCACTCGGTGCCTGATGGCCGACGCCCGCTTGCGCCAGCAGGAGCCGGGGCCCGAGTTGGGGGTGTTCCTCGAGCGGGTCCGAGGCATGTTCACCCAACAACCGAACGGTTGGGTGAACGACCAGATCGGCGACTCGACGCACTACGACATCTACACCCCGGACATGTACTTGTTCGCCGAGCCGCTCACCGAATCGTTGGGGTCGGTGTGGACCGATGGCTTCACCAAGGTGCTGGCCGATCTCGACCTGCTCGTGCAGCCGGGCGGCACGATCTGCTGGGGTCGCTCGATCGGTGCCCTCGGCATGGCCATCACGATCGAGTTGGCGGCCACCGCGACCGGCCGGCAGCTCACGCCCGATGCCGACCGGTGGCTCCAGCGGGCGGCCGAAACGCTCGACGACCTGGCCGAGTGGTTCCCGAACGGCGTCATTGCGGCCCACCAGCACCGGGCGCCGATGTTCTACCGGGGCACGCCTCGCCGACTGCAGATGACCCTGGACATCTACGGCAAGCTGCTGTTGGCCGCACTGGAACTGCGCCGGGCCCCCGACGTACTGACCGGCCACCCGACCGAAGCTTGGCCCACCGTCGACACCCACATCGTGTTCGATGCGGCTGCGAACGCCGGCGTCTGGACCCACCAGCAACCGGGGCTCACCTTCGCGGTGCCGACGCTGCTGGGGTGGTCGAGCGACTACGCGACATCGCCCCGCGGCCCGGGCCTGTTCGAACAACCGACATCGGGCCACCCGGTCTTCCAACCGGTGATCAGCCCCACCCATGCCGAGTACATCTCGGGGGCCAGCGCCGATCCCCTGATCGCGGCCGGGCTGCCCACTCGAGTCGAGCACGCCGCCGACGCGTTCACGGTCGAGTGGGAACGCTGGGGACCGGTCGGCGCAGCTCGCACCGACGAGCGCACGACCGGCGGGTCCCGCCGGGTGAACTTCCGGGTCGACGGCCGTTCGCTGGTCGTGGAGGAGACCCTCGAGTTCGAACAACCGCCGCCCGGCCCGGTGAGCATCACGATTCCCGAGCGCGCCGAACGACCGCTGGACATCACCAGCGACGAGGCGACGTTCACCGCAGTCGATACCAGCGGCGTTGCGGAATGGCGCAGCTTCTGGGGTGAACTGCCCCGCGTGCACCAGGCCGAACTACCGGTGGTCGGCGGCCAGGCTGCCATCACCTACCGGGTCACACCCCGACTGCGCATGGGGTCGATGAGCTGGGGCCACCCCTACGACAACCACCTGTACGGGCCCATCACCGACCGGGTCGTGCCCTCCAACATCGGCCGGCCCGATGCCGGCCTGGTTCGACGGCTGCGCACGATCGACGTGCTCCACATGGCCTGGCCCGAATGGTGGGCCGGCACCGACCCGGCTCGCAATGCCGAGGTGCTCGACCTCGTCCGCGGCCGCGGGGTCGGCATTGTCTGGACCCAACACAACCTGCTGCCCCACATGTTCAAAGACGACGATGCCAAGGCCACTTATCAACTCTGGGCCGAAGCAGCCGATGCCGTCATCCACCACAGTGAGGTCGGCCGCCATGTCGCGTTCGACACCTATCGCTACGGCGATCACACCAGCCACCATGTGATCCACCACGGCCACTGGGGTCCGATGTACGACAAGACCCCAATGCCCGAACGGGCCGCAGTCGAAGCGGCCGAAGGGTGGGCGGCGAGCCCCATCCGGCTCGCCGTCGTCGGCGCGCCCCGCCCGGAGAAGGACCTGCAGCTCGTCGTCGATGCCATGGCTGCGAGTTCGCGCGACGACGTACAACTCGTGGTTCGAGTCGCCGACGCGGTGACGGTTCCGGACGACCCGCGGATCATCGTCGACACCGAACACCTGGACGAGAACCGCTATCTCAACCGCATGGCCGCCTTCGACGCGTTGATCCTGCCCTTCGCGCCGCACGGCATGCTCACCACCGGCACCGCGTTCGACGTGATCGGCGCCGGCCTCGCCGCAATCACATCGGACTGGAACTTCTTCGACGAGACCTTCGCCGGCGCCGATATTCGCTACGGGTCGACCGCGGCCGAACTCACCGCCTGCATCGATGCCCTGACCCCGGAACAGTTGGTGGCTTCGCGCCAGGCCATCGCCGCATTGCGGCCGCGGTTCGAATGGGCCGATGCCGCCGACGCGACCTACGACGTGCTCGACGCAGTCGCGTCGAACCGTTGAGCGCGCCGAGGCGCGGCACCGCTCGCCATGCACTGACCGAACCGGCCTTTCGCCGGATCTTCATTGCGTCCTTCCTGTCGAACTCCGGCCGCTGGATGCAAAGCGCAGCCCAAGGCGTGTTGGCCTGGGAGCTGACCGAATCGAGCGCGTACCTCGGCCTGCTCATCTTCGCCCAGCTCGGGCCGCTGGCGCTGTTGAGC
>JABDJW010000188.1 GCA_013002375.1 Acidimicrobiales bacterium
GTCGTGCTCGACCCCTTCGTCACCGCGCAGTTCCTCGGCATCATCGGCGCGACCATGTCCGGCGAAATGGTGCTGAAGGGCCGTTCCTTGTTCGCGGATCGGCTCGGCGAAGCCGTCGCATCGCCGCTGATCACGCTGGTCGACGACCCCACCAACCCACAGGCCTTCACCGCGACCGAATCCGATGGTGAGGGGCTCGCCACCCGCCGCAACGTCCTGATCGAGGACGGCGTGCTCTCGAAGTTCGTGCACAACACGTACACCGCCCGCCGGATGGGCACGGCGAGTACCGGGTCGGCGGTCCGGGGGTACAGCTCGACCCCGGGGGTCGGGTGTATGGCGCTGGCCTTGCATCCGGGAACCCAGAGCCAAGCCGAGCTCGTCGCCGGCATCGACGATGGGCTCCTGGTGCAGGGGGTCGCCGGTCTGCACTCGGGCGTGAACCCGGTCAGCGGCGATTTCTCGACCGGCGCGGAAGGCCTCCGCATCCGCAACGGGGTCACCGCGGAACCGGTTCGCGAGGTGACGATCGCCTCCACGCTGCAGCGAATGCTCCAAGATGTACAGGCCGTCGGTGCCGATCTCGAATGGCTGCCGATGTCTGCCGCGGGCGTCAGCCTGGTGGTGGCCGACCTCACCATGTCGGGGACCTGAGGGCCCCTCTCCATGACCAATGCGAACTCGCGAGACCTGTTGGCGGTGGCGCGCTCGGTCGTCGATCAGGCCGGCGCCGACGAAGAGGTCGAAGCGTACGTCGGCTGGACTCGTCGCTCCGAGGTCAAGGTCTACGAGGGCGAGATCGAATCGGCCACCGCAGCCGAAACGATGGGGGTGGGCGTCCGGGTGATGGCCGAGGGTCGGCCCGGGTTCGCGTACGCGGGCAGTCTCGACCCCGAGGTCGTGGCCGACACGCTGGTGCAGGCCCGGGACAACGCATCGTTTGCCGCGGTCGACCGTCACAGCGCATTCGTGCAGCCCGACCGGGTCGAGCCGGTCGAGATGGACCACTGGAACGACGCCGTGCTCGAGATGTCGGCCGACGCCAAATTCGCAATGGCCGCCGACCTGGAACGGCAGGTACGGGCCGCCGACTCCCGCATCAGCGGGATCCGCTCCGCGGCCTACGCCGACTCGGCCGGCGAGATGGCACTGGCCTCGACCACCGGTATCGCCGTCGCCGACCGGGGAACGGGCTGTTCGGTCTCGGTGTCGACCATGGCCGAGGCCGACGGTCAGACCCAGACCGGCTGGGGATTCGACTTGGGCCGCGACCCCGCGAAGCTCGACATCGACAAAGCGGCCGCCGATGCCGCCGATCGGGCGACCCGGCTGCTCGGTGCAACCCAACCGGCCTCGACGACGACCACGGTGGTGCTCGAACCTCGGCAGGCGGCGTCATTCGCCGGCGTGGTGGGCGGCATGCTTTCGGGCACGCGCGTCGCGAAGGGCCGCAGCCCGTTCGGCAACTTCGTGGGTGAGGACATCGCGTCGCCCTTGTTCTCGCTGCGCGACGACCCGACCGATCAGCGTTCCTACGGTGCCGACCGCTACGACGGCGAAGGGTTGGCCAGCCGGCCGACGCCGCTCGTCTCCGAAGGCCGACTCGACGGCTTCGTCTACGACGGCTGGAGCGCCTCGCGCCTGTTGGGGCACAGCACGGCCTCGGCGGTGCGCAGTTACCGATCCACACCGAGCGCCTCGCCTCGGGTCCTCATCATGACGCCGGGCGATCGGACCCTCGACCAGCTCATCGCCGATGTGGACGATGGCATCTTGGTCCTGTCGATGTCAGGCCTGCACTCGGGGGTCAACGCGATCAGCGGCGACTTCTCGGTCGGAATCGACGGCTTGCGCATCCGCAACGGGGCGCTGGCCGAACCGCTGCGGGAGGCCACGATCGCCTCCACCGTGCAGCGGCTGTTGACGAACATCCGGGCCGTCGGGTCCGAACTCGAATGGCAGCCCAGCGGTACCGGCGCCTGTGCGCTCTCGATCGGCGACGTTTCCCTGAGCGGGTCGTAGGGAGGCCCACGTGTCCACGCTCGAAGCGATCGTTCTCGGCATCGTCCAGGGGTTGGGCGAGTTTCTGCCGATCTCGTCGTCGGGTCATCTCGAGCTCACCCGCTGGTTGTTCGGCTGGGAGGACCTCTCGACCGAGCTCGAGACCTCGTTCGATGTGGCCGTGCACCTGGGCACGCTGGCGGCCGTCATCGTCTACTTCTGGAAGGACATGGTGCGCTACGCCACCGCCGGCCTCGGCGCGCTGTCGCCGAACCAACGGCCGCTGAGCACCGATGCCACCGTGGCCTGGATGCTGGTGGTGTCGATGGTGCCCGCCGCGATCAGTGGCGTGTTGCTCGAGGAATTCCTGGCCGTCGACCGCATCTGGTTGATCGCGGTGGCCCTCATCCTCGGCGGCCTGGTGCTGCTGGCGGCCGATCGCCTCGGTGGCACCCGCAAGGTCGAAGGGTTCCGCCTTCGTGACGCCTTGCTCATGGGCATGGGTCAGGCGCTCGCTCTGCAGCCCGGTGTATCGCGATCGGGCGCCACGATCACGGTGGGCCGGTTCATCGGGTTCGATCGCGACGCCGCAGCTCGCATCGCCTTCCTCATGAGCATTCCGGTGATCGCCGGTGCCGGCGTCTACAAGGGGCTCGACCTCTCGCTGCCCGGCGAGTTCATCGGCCCCTTCATCTGGGGCATGGTTGCAGCCGCGTTGACCGGCTACGCCGCGATCTGGGGCACGATGACCCTGATTCGCACCCGGACGTTCACCCCGTTCGTGGTGTACCGGGTCATCGCCGGTGCTGCCGTGCTGATCCTGCTGGCCACCGGCGTCCGTTAGCTGCCGCCCCGAAGCGAAACGGTGACCTCGTTGCGCATCGCGGCCAGGGCGACCTCGGCCGACCGTTCGGTCGGCACCGCCACGGTCAGGTTCTGATCGCCCACCGCCACCACCAGGAGGCCGGTGGCGAGCGGCCTCGCGTCGCCGTCGATCGAGATCGTACCGAGATCGACGCGGTTGCCGACCTCGACCGCAATGGAGACATCCGAGCGGTCGATCGCAACGCCGTTGGTCGCCGGCGGGAGCAGGGCCGCCAAGCCGCCGAGTCCGACCGGGGCGAGGCGAACCGGGTGGATCGGCTCGCCCGCGGCTATCGCGGCGGTCACGGTGCGGCCGACCAGGTCGTCGCGGTCGAACTCGGCGATGGCGGCCGGTACGAGGCCCACCGGCCACGGTGACACCTCGACATCGTCGAGCGACAACACGTGCCCGAGGGGCACATCGTTCACCGCCACCATGACCGGGACGGTCCGGCCCCATCGCTCGACCGTCTCGTGGGCCTGGGCCTGGGCGACTGCGACGGACCAGCCCGCGAGAACAGCCAGCGCAATGGCGAGCGACCGGCGTCCGAGTCGGTGGCGCATCGCGAGGGTGTGGAGCCGGCCGAGCCCGACTCGGGCCCGCATCGTGCCCTGGCTCGGCGAACGCGGATGCAGGGAGCGGGAACGGGCAGAGAGATTGACGAGGGGGCGGCGCACGGCGCGTCCTTTTCGACGATGGTTCGAAAAGGGGAAGACGAAAAGGGGAAAGAGGGGTGGCTAGTCGGCCGAAGACGACGCGGTCGAGCTGCCGCTCGAGGACGAGTCCGACGATGACGACCCCGAGCTGTCCGACGAGGACGAGCTCGAGGATGAATCCGACGAGGACGAACTCGAGCTGTCCGACGAGGCGTTGCTCTTCTTGGAACCGTGGTCGGTCTTGTAGAAGCCCGATCCCTTGAACGCAATGCCCACGTTGCCGAAGACCTTCGTGACCTTGCCCTTGCGGGTCTTGGTGCACTGGTAGGGCCCGTCTTTGTACTTGCCCGGGCATTTCGGCACCGAGTCGTCGGAGAACGACTGGTAGTGGTCGAAGATGGTCTCGCAGTCGTGACAGCGGTATTCGTACGTTGGCATAGCGCCTTACAGGATACGAGGAACCCCGTCGGCTGACGACGGGGAAAGAAATTCCGAAAAAGATGTCACCTTTCGGGACCGGCGGCGGTCAGAGCCTCTGATGACCGTTACCTGGGCTGCCTGCCTCATCTTGGCCTACCTCGTGGGCACCATTCCGTCGGCGATGTGGGTCGCCGGTTGGCGAGGCCACGACCCGACCCGAGAAGGCTCGGGGAACCCCGGTGCCAGCAATGTGTTCCGGGT
>JABDJW010000218.1 GCA_013002375.1 Acidimicrobiales bacterium
CGTGCTCACCGCCCAGAGCCACGGCGTGGCCGACTTCATGTTTGCCGGCCAGCCGGCGCCCGGCGTGCCCCGCGAGTTCAGCGCCCGCATGACCGGCACCATTCAGGCTGAAATCAGCGGCACCCACAGCCTTCGGCTCATCCAATGCGGGCGCACCAGGGTGACCGTCGACGGCCGGGTGATCATCGATGCCACCGAGGGCGAGATCCCTCGCGGCGACGAATTCTTCGGGATGGCCTCGGCCGAGCTCGAAGGCGACCTCGAGCTCAGCGCCGACGCTCCGGCCGAGATCGTGATCGAATTCAACAGCCGCGACTCGACCTTCATCGGGGGCTTCCGCGTGGGCCTCGTCAGCACCGTCGAGCGCGACCTGATCGCCGAGGCCGAGCAAGTCGCCCGCGAGTGCGACGCCGCCGTCGTGGTCGTCGGCACCAACGATGACTGGGAGACCGAAGGCCGCGACCGCGATCAGTTCGACCTACCCGGTGATCAAGCCGAACTCATCCGCCGCGTCGCGGCCGCGAACCCCAAGACCGTCGTCATCGTGAACACCGGCGGGCCCCACGCCCTCGACTGGCTCGACGCGCCGAACGCGACCCTCAGCGTCGGCTTCGGTGGCCAGGAGATGGGCGATGCGCTGGTCGACGTGCTCGAAGGATCCGCCGATCCGGGCGGCCGGATGCCCTACACCACGCCCGCTCGCTACGAGCACACTCCGGCCTATCTCAACTACCCGGGCGAGAACTCTGTCGTGCGCTACGGCGAAGGGCTGTTCATCGGCCACCGCTGGTTCGACGCCCGTCACGTCGAACCCGCCGTGCCGTTCGGCCACGGGCTGTCGTATGCCACCTTCGAGTGGGGTACGCCGGCTGTGGTGGCCGCTGCCGACACCGCGCTGGCCGGCCCGATCGCCGTCGCGGTCGATGTTCGCAACACCAGTGACCGAGCCGGGTCCGATGTGGTGCAGGTCTACGTCGAACCACCGCAATCGGTCCTGCACCGTCCGGTGCGGGAGCTGAAGGGGTTCGCCAAGGTGCATCTCGGCCCGGGAGAATCGACCACGGCCACCATCGAGCTCGATGCCCGCGCCTTCGCGTACTACGACCCCGGCGATGCGGACTACGAGGCGCTGGCGTCGGCCGCGCCCGTCCCCGCCGAGGGCGGTCAGCGCCACACCGAAGCCGGTTGGTACGTCGAGCCCGGCGACTACCAGATCGTCGTCGGTCGATCGGCGGCCGATCACGTCCATGTCGTGACCGTGACGTTGAGCGGCGACGAACACCGGTTCTCGGCCCGCCACGAGGGGTAGCGATGCCGGCTGCCGACCACCGCCTCACCACAGCCGAGATGGCGTTGTTCGTCGCGGACGGCTTCCTGCGGTTCGACGGCCTCGTTCCCGACGCCATCAATCGAGCGGTGTTGGCCGACCTACCGGCCCATCGCGACGCCGCGTATGCCAACTTCAGCGAGCTCATCCCCCGACCCGACATCGCGACGCCGAACACCGGCACGCCGTTGGGCGAGTGCTACCCGCCTGAAACCGGGCTGGGCCGGTACCTGGCGCTTCCCGAGGTTCAGGGCATCATCGAATCCCTGGTCGGCCCCGAGCCCACCTTCGATCACGATTTCGTGCACCATCTGGCCGCCGGCCACCCCGATGCCCAACACCTGCATGTCGACGCCATCGTCGACACCGCCGAGCCCATGTTCGACATCCAGTTGTTCTACTTCCCGGCCGCCGTCGAACCGGGCGGCGGTGGAACTCGGTTCGTTCCCGGAACGCACCTCCGCTCGGCCCGTGCCGAGGACGTCGGGCGATACCAACACATCCTCGGCGAGCAACAGTACAGCGGCCCGGCCGGCACCGTGCTCGTGTTCCATCACGGCATGTGGCACGCCGGACAGGCCAACCCCAGCGACACCGAACGCTGGCTCTACAAGATCCGCCTGAACCCTTCGGTCGATCAGGCCACCCGTTGGAACACCGACGACTGGGCGGCCATGCGCAGCGATGCCGACGATCACATCTTCGCCAACGTCCGGTTCGACACGGTCGCCGCGATCCTTCGCAAACGACACCCCTGGCAGCTCGGCCACGACTACCGCTACGACCTGGTGAAGCGGGCCCGGCTGTGGCGCTTCCTCAGCAACGACGCGACCTTCGATGTCGATCACTACCTCACCCGGCTCGAACAACGCCCGGGGCACCGCCCATGACGGATCGACGCCAGCAGGTGCTGTTCCTGTGGACCGCCGAAGCATCGATCGATGCTTCGGTCATTGCGTGGTCGTGGCACGACGGCACCGACGGCCGCGGTCCCGCGGCACCGGAGGGCAGCCCGCCCTACCCGGTTGCGTCGGCCGCACTACGCGACGGCTGGTTCCTCATCCAGGCCCCCGGCCCGGGCGCGACGCCGACCACCCACGAGACCGGTGACTTCCGCTACCAGTTCGTCTTCCAGCGCGTCGTCGAACCAGGCGACCAAGCCTGATTCCGGTGACGTCGCTCTCGGCGGTCAGCTCCGTCGGGCCAACCAGACGAGCGCCCCTTCGGCTGCGGCAAGGCCGGTGCTGAAGCAAGCTTGCAGGAGGTAGCCACCGGTCGGCGCCTCCCAGTCGAGCATCTCACCGGCGACGAACACGCCGAGGCGCCGGCGCAACATGAAGTGCTCGTCGACCTCGTCCCAGTCCACGCCACCCGCCGACGAGATCGCCCGATCGATCGGCATCATCTCCGGCGCCACGATCGGAACCCCCTTGATCAACGCGGCCATCGCGGCCGGGTCGGACGGCAGCACATTGGCAGTGGCCTCGCGCAACAGCGAGACCGCGGCGGGGTCGAGGCCCGCCCGCTGCAACCAGCGGGTGACGTTCTCCTTGGCGCGGCGATGGGCCAACCGGGCTCCGACCGCCTGCTCGGTCAGGTCCGGCTGGAGATCGACCACCACGGTGGCTGCACCCCGCTCCTCGATCGCGCCGCGGAGCGCGGCCGAGTTGGCATAGATCGGACCGCCCTCGAGCCCGGTGGCGGTCACCATCACATCGCCGCGGGTCGGCGGTCGGGCCGCACCGTCCACCGAAACCGAGACGTTCTTCAACGGCACGCCGGCGAAGCGCTCGACAAAGACCTGCGACCACGGCACCCGCACACCCCCGTTGGCGGGGACCAACGGGCGGACCGTGATGCCCTCGTGCTCGAAGATCGGAACCCAACCGCCGTCGCCGCCAACCCGCGGCCAGCTGGCACCGCCCAGCGCGACCACCGTGACATCGGCGGCAACCATGAGGTCGCCGCTCGCCGTGGAGAAGACGGCGTCACCGTCGTCGGCCCAGCCCATCCAACGCCGACCGGTCTCGAGCCGAACGCCGAGTCCATCGAGCCGATGCAGCCACGCCCGCAGCAGCGGCGTCGCCCGAAACGCCTCCGGAAAGACCCGACCGCTCGATCCGACGAAGGTCGGCTGGCCGAGCCCGGCACACCACTCGCGCAGCTCGGCGGGACCGAAACGGGCGAGCGCAGGCTCGAGTCGGGGCCGGGCCTCGGCGTACCGATCGAGGAAATCGGCGGCCGGTTCACTGTGGGTGATGTTCAGACCGCCGCGTCCGGCCAACACGAACTTGCGGGCCGGCGACCGGCGAAGCTCATGGATCGTGACGGCCAGACCCGCATTGGCCAGCTGCTCGGCGGCGAAGAGCCCAGCCGGGCCGGCCCCGATCACGGCCGCGGTCTTGTCTCCCATCCCCAGCAGCATGGCGTGGACGGTACCAACTGCCCGCCGGGACACCCCCGGTCGACCGCGATTGCCGCAGGCGGAACGACCAGCGATGATCGGATCATGTTCATCCTGCGCTTCGACTTCCGCCGTCCGGCTTCCTCCCCGGCGTCGATCACCGACCTCTACGCCACGGCTCTGGACATGGCCTCGTGGGGCGAGGCCAACGGCGCCATGATGGCGATGTTCAGCGAGCACCACGCGGCGAGCGACGACTACCTGCCATCCCCGCTGTTGCTGGCGAGCGCGGCAGCCGCCCGCACGACCACCCTGCCCATCAACGTGGGCGCCCTGCTGCTGTTGATGTACGACCCGGTGAAGCTGGCCGAGGACATCGCCGTGCTCGACCACCTCAGCAACGGCCGGGTCAGCTACACGATCGGACTCGGCTATCGCGACGAGGAATATGCGATGTTCGGCATCGACCGGACGCGACGGGGCACCCTGATCGAGGAGCGCATCGACGTGTTGCGCCGAGCCCTCGCCGGCGAGCAGTTCGAATGGCAGGGGCGCCAGATCGATGTCCGGCCCCACCCACGGACCCCTGACGGGCCGACCCTCGCCTACGGCGGCGGATCGGTGGCGGCCGCCCGCCGGGCCGCCCGACTCGGCCTGATGTTGTTGCCTCAGACCAGCGATCCGACCCTGCTCGAGGCGTACGACGCCGAAGCGGAACGGTCGGGCACGACGCCGGGTTTGGTCATGGCCCCGGCCGAGGGCGCACCCACATCGGTGTTCATCGCCACCGACCCCGACCGGGGGTGGGCCGACATGGGCCCCTACCTGTTGCACGACGCCCGCATGTACGCGGCCTGGATGGGCGCCGACTCGAACTCGGCGAGCCTGTCCACCGCAGCCGGCGTCGACGAATTACGGGAAGCGAACGGCGCCTACCGCATCGTCGACCCCGACCAGGCCGTCGACCTCGTCAACCGGTACGGCGTGTTGTCGATGCAGCCGTTGTGCGGCGGCATGCCGCCCGACCTGGCCTGGACCTCGCTGCACGCCTACGAGCAGCACGTCGCGCCCCGACTCGGCTAATGGGGGTCGAGAACTTGCTGACCTTGCTGAACTGGTTGGAGATCCGACGCGATGGTGTCGAATTTTCCAACCAGTTCGATCAGGGAGAGACGGGCCCGATGGCTCGGCACGCTAGAACCCTTGGGTGAGCTCGAGGTAGTGACCGCCCACGTCGCTTGACCCCTTCACGTATGCGTAGACGATGTCGGTGCCCGGAACGTCGCCCCGCCACACGAGTTCGTAGCCGAGGCCGGCCAAGCGCTCGCAGGTGCCGTCGACATCGTCGACCTTGAACGCCACGTGCATCACACACTCGCCGTGTTGATCGAGCCATTCCTTGTGCGGCGAATCGCCACTGATCACCTCGATGAACTCCATCTCGAGGTCACCGCTGTGGCCGATGCCGATCTTGAGGTGCACGGGCGTCTCGACCCCTCGGTACATCACCGGCATGTCGCTTTCGAACACGTTGAACGGCCCGAAGATCGGGCCCATCTGCTCGACGATGGCATCGACATCGCGCACGACGTACCCCACCTGGTAGATGGGCGGGAGCCCGAGCGATTGCGGGTCGGTCGTGGTGTCAGCCAACGGAATAGCCTCCATCGATGTTGAACGTCTGCCCGGTGATGAACGCGGCCGCCGGGCTGGCCAGGAACAAGAACATGGGCACGAGATCGGACGGCTGACCCCAGCGCCCCATCGGCACCTTGGCCAACTCGGCCGCTTCGAGTTCGGGGATGTCCTTCATGATGCGGGTCATGTTGGTTTCGATCAGACCCGGTGCAATGGCGTTGACCCGGACCTCTTCGGTCGCCCACGCCAACCCCAACTGCATGGTCATCTGCACCACCGCGGCCTTGGCCGCTCCGTAGCCCGGTACGAGCGGTACCGGCCGGAAGGCCGACATGCTGGCCACGTTGATCACCGCCGAACCCCCCGGGTGTTCGCTGGCCTTCAACAGCGGCTCGCAACCCCGGATGAACCGATGGCCGCCGAGCAGATTGGTTTCGATCGCGGCGTCGAAGCCCTCGGGCGTGGATTCGTCGAGGCCGTCCGGGAAGTTGGCGCCGGCGTTGTTCACCAACACATCCATGGCGAAGAGCTTGTCGACCACGGCATCGATCGACGCGGGGTCGCGCATGTTCATCGATTCGTAGTGGAACTGCTCGAGTTCTTCACCGTGCTCGTAGTCGGCCACCGACGGCCGCGTGCCGGTGATCATCACCGCGGCGCCGGCGTCGTTGAAAGCGTGGGCGACGGCCAAGCCGATGCCGTTGGTGCCACCGGTGACGCAGACCCAGGCGCCGGTGAAGTTGAACGTCGGCTCGGTGGTCACTGCTCCCCCTCGGGCTGCACGCCGAAACGCGCCATGTAATCGCTGAATCGGGACCGTAGTTGGTCGCGATCGATTCCGAAATCCACCGCCATGTCGTACCCGACCCGGCCGTGCACGCCGCGAGGATTCGCGTCCATGTAGGCAGAGAGGTCGGCCCGGGCCTCGTCGGTCATGTCGATGCCGGCGACGGCGTAGATCCGTTCGACCATGGCCACGTCGTCGGCCATGAACTCGTGGAACAGCACGTCGATCGATTGCTCGGCCGGCACGACGTCGCGATCGCGGGTGCAGGCCCGGAGGATCTGCTCGATCCGGTCGCTCCAGTAGGCCGCGAAGTAGCGCGGATCGGTCGATTTCCGCCGCATGCGATCGCCGTAGCTCAACATGGTGACCGCTGATGCGATGACCGACGTGGGGTCGCGGTGCGGCAGCGCCACGGTGGCATCGGGGAACGTGGCCATCAGCACCGGCAATTGCTCCATGTGTTGGGGACACTTCAGTACCCACCGCTTCGGTTCGATGCCCCGTTGCCGGTCCTGCCACTGCAGCAGCTTCAAGGCAGTCCGCATGTACGCGTAGTGCGGGGTCTGGTCGTGGGCCAGGTAGTGGTCGCGCCACGCCGGTGCGTCGAAGAGCCACTCGAAGTTGTAGCTGGCGAAGTCGGGACACATGAGCTCGAGCTCTTCGTGGATGTGATCGGGCGTCATCGCGTGCATCGCCTTCAGCAACGGCATCAGCACGTCGGTTTGCTCCCACGCCTCCCGGCATCGGGTGTAGCGAGGATCCTCACCGGTCACCGTCGACGGTTCCGACGGGTCGGGAACCGGTTCGCGGCTTTCCCAGTACGGAATCGAGCGGAAGCGTCGGTCGGCCGCCATCAGGTTGAGGAGATGGGTGGTGCCGGACCGCGGCAAGCCGGCGACGATCACCGGCCGGTCGATCACCTCGTCATGGATCTCCGGATGCGCGGTGAGGACGTGCTGGATGCGCAGGCGGTTCGAGCAGTAGCGGATGCAGTCGAGGTAGATGCTGGCTCGGCCCGACGCGTGCAACCCCGTGTCGGCATCGACCGCTTCGCAGAGGACGGTGAGCCGCTCGACGAAGTCCATCGGACCCCAGTCGGCGAGGCCGGTCTGCCGCTCGGCTGCCGCCATGATCGACGCGGGATCCATCTCTACGACGAAGCTCTCGGCGAGATCCCGCATGGCCGCTTGTTCGGGGGTGAGCTGCGGTTCGGCCAGGTCGGTGATGCGGATCGTCTCGGCCACGGCTACTCGCCCGGCTCCAGCAGCTTGACCTGGTGCCGCAGCCAGCTGGTGAGCCAGAAGTTCTCGCTCTCGGCCAGCAGTGCCCGGTGGGCGTCGAGCAACACCGAGCGGGCCTCGGCGTGTCCGGGGTCGGCCCGCGTCGCCGCCTCGGCCAGGTGGATCGCTTTGACCGGGTCGCCATCGTCGAATGCCGTCCGGGCTCGCGCCGCCACCGGGTCGGGGCCACCGGCCAGCTCGACCAGGTCGGCGTCGATCGACTCGCGGGGCGAACCGTACAACTCGGTGGTGGACTCGTGTTTGAACCAGCCGACGTACTGCTCCCAGATGGCCCGCACATCCCACGACACCTTGCCGTAGCCCTCGCCGATCTTGAGCTCCGGGGGCAGCTCGATGGTGTTCATCAGCTCCCACAGGGACTTGCGGGTGTTCATGCCGTCCAATGTTGCCTGGTGCACGTAGAGCGTGGCGTCGCGGACGCGGGCCAGCTCCTGGTCGATGTACTCGGCGCCCACGATCGGCCCGTGATGCCCGACCAGCAACGTCTCGGCCCCCAACGCCCGCACCCGTTCGAGCGAGTCGACGAACATCAGTGGCTGGCGGTAGCGATCGCCCCGCAAGGTCACCAGGTTCGGGATGTGACCGGTCAGCGCGCTGAACAGGTTGCCGCAGATCGCGACCTTGTACTGCGGCAGCCACACCACGAGGGAGTCGAAGGTCTCGCCCCCCGGCGTGGACAGCAGCTCGAAGTCGACACCGCCGATCGTCATCTCGTGACGGTCGTCGAACAGGAGCGTCGGCTCGTGCGGCACTTGCTCCGGCAGCGAACCGAACTCCTGGTAGATGCGAATCGCGCCGTCCCGCACGGTGTCCTGGAACGCGAAGTCGGACCGATCGATGCGGTACTGGAACAGGCGCTCGTCGAACTCCTGGTGCTCGACGTTGGCCGCCTGGGCAATGACCTCGGTGCCCTCGTCGCGAAACAACGCCGTACCGCCAACGTGGTCGACGTGGCCTTGGGTGTAGATGACGGCGCGGACGGGAGAATCGTCGACCGCGTCGAAATTGCGTTTGTGCACCGGCGACTCGAGGGCCATACCGGTGTTCACCACGACGCGGCCATCGTCGGTGGTGACCAACCAGGCGTGCGAGAGGCCGGTCGACACCCACACCCGTTCGTGGACTCGGCGGGCCTCGGGCATGTCGGCCGGCAACATCTCGAACGCGCTGGGCCGCCATTCGTGCAACGGCACGTCGGTACGGGGACTCCACCAGTCGTCGGCGCTCGTGCTCATGTTCCTCCTGCCCGGTTGCTGCGAGGCCCGCTCAGCCTTCACCAAACCATCGGGCCGGCGCCAGACGATCAGCGATCGTACGCGGGATCGTGCTCGGCATTCTCGGCCAGCGCAGCCGCTTGGGCCGCAATGATCTCCGAGTGCCGCGCCAACCCCTCGGGAGAGAAGTCGCGCCCGGGCGCAGGTACGTCGATCAGGTTTCCCGTGGTGTTTCGACCCCGCACCACCATGGCGAAGTCCCGTCGGCCGACTCGCTGGCGCACCTCGGGCGTGACATACCAAAACACGACGCCGACCCGCCGCTCGTCGGTCGGCCCCGAACGCTAGTTCGGCGCCGAATCGTTTACCGGCGCCGGACCGAGGAGATCCCAGCGGTTGCCGGCGATGTCGTAGAACACCACGACCTGGCCGTACGGCGCCGATCGAGGTTGCTCCGCGAACCGCACACCGGCCGCCGTCATCCGCTCGTAGGCGTTGGCAAAATCGTCGACGTGGAGGAAGAAGCCCACTCGGCCACCGGTCTGGCGCCCGACCGCGGCCGCTTGCTCGGCACCATCGGCCTCGGCCAGCAACACGCCGGTTTCGCGCTCCGGGGGGCGGACCACGACCCAGCGTTTCGGGCGGCCGTCGTCGGTGGTGGACGGTGAATCCTCGACCAACTCGAAACCGAGCGCGTCCACGAAGAACGCGATGGCGTCGTCGTAGTCGTCGACCACGATGGTGACGAGACCGAGCCGGCTCACAAGAACTGCATCGGGTCGGAGGGCAGCCCGACCGCAAGGCGGCCATAGGACTCAGCGGCCCGGTCGAGATCGAAGATGGCGTGACCCGACAGCGTGTTCACATCGCGCTGGAATCGCTGAAGGGGTTCGGAAACGAAGTGGACACTCCCGCCGGCCGCCGCGCAGCAATCGGCGATCGCCGTTCGGCTGACCTCCACCGCCTTGGCCGCGCCGAGGCGAAGTCGGGCGATGGCGAGCGGGTCGAGCGGGCCGGCCAGCGTTTCCCGTACAGTGCGATCGAGTAGCGCCTCGGCGGTATCGACATCGGCGCGGGCCCGGCCGATGCGCATCTGCGCGACTGGCCGCTCCTTCGCCTCCTGCCCCAGGGTGTAGGCCAGCACCCGGGTACGGATACGATCGGCAAACGCATCGACGGCGCCGATGGCGGCGCCGACGGCCGGTGCGGCCGCGACGGCGGCGAGCAGCGGCACGAACGGCACTCCCGAGGCCGGATTGGCCAACTCGAGCATCGAGATCGATCGATGGGCCGGAACAAAAGCACCCTCGGTGACGATGGTGTCACTGCCGGTGCCCCGCATGCCGTCGGTGTGCCAAACCTCGTCGATCATCACGTCGGCCAACGGCAACATGAACATCCGAGCGTCGACGACCGCACCCGCGGCGTCGTGCACCATGCCGGTCAGCATGACCCAGTTGCAGTGATGGATGCCGGTCGCCCACGGACTGCGGCCACTGAGCGTGTAACCGCCTTCGACCGGCGTGGCCGTAGCCGTCGGGCTGAGGGCGGCGGGGGCCAGAACGTAGCCATCGACCAGCACTTCATCCTGGGCCGAGTCGGGGAACTGGGCCACCAGCCAGTTGTGGACCATGAAGAACCCGGTGACCCACCCGGTTGAGACGCATCCCTGGGCGAATTCGGTGGCCACCGCGGGGATCACCGAGGGCGAAAGCCCATGCCCGCCGCGCTCGGTGCTGACGACCGCCCGAAAGAAGTCGGCGTCGCGGAGATCGGCGATGGTCTGGTCCGGTAGGCGGCGAAGCCGTTCGGCCTCGGCGGCCCGCTCGGCCATCACCGGCGCCAGCTCGCGGGCTCGTGCGGTCAGGGTTGCGGCGTCCATCGATGGCCGACCCTACTCACCGGCCCGGCCAGCCAGAAAACGGCCGAGGCCGCCCGACCTTCGCCGGGCGGCCCAGATCGCGGATCCCCGTCGACTAGTTGATGTACGGGTGTTCTTTGTTGAAGATGTCGGTGGCCTGCCAGCCGGCGTATTCGGGCAGCCAGACGTGCAGCAGCCAGATACCGGACGCATCGACGTTGACTCCGCCGATGGCTTCACACTGTTCATCGGTCAATCCATCGCCGACGATGGTGCCGTTGCGGTAACACAGGGCCTGGTGCGCGTGCCAGTGGTCGTTGTCGCCGTAGAACCCCTCCGGCGGTGGCCCACCGGTGTTGACCGCGTACACCATCCCGGTGAGCTGGCCATTGCGGTTGTTGCTGTCGTACATGAGCATCGTCGGCCGGGTCCAGTCGAACTCGGTCGGGATACCCGTCGCGATATGCACGTGGTGCGTGCCCTGGCCCGGGATCCACGGAGCGAGCTGGAACCAACCGTTGTCCTCGGCATCGGCAGCCGTTGGGAACTGCACGGCGACCTCGAGTGCGGTGTCGATCATGTACTCGTTGACCAGGCACTGGGCCGCGGTCAGCGGGCCCTTCGGCTCGGTGTACGGGAAGTGGTGGCCACCATGGTGGCCACCGCCGTGGCCGTCGTTCACCTCGGTATCGGTTGGGTCACACCACCACGGCCGCTCGGGACCGCCCTGCTCCCAATCCGCGACGTTACAGGCGGTGGCGAACAGTGCGAGCGCAAACAGCGCCGGCACCAAACCCAGGCCGCGCTTTTCCCTCAATCGATCTGACAATGGACTTCCCCTACTC
>JABDJW010000224.1 GCA_013002375.1 Acidimicrobiales bacterium
CCAGTAGCTCGATCCAGGCGGGGTTCGACAGCACCTGCTCGTCGCCGGGGATCTCACCGAGCCGGGCGAGGCTCATGCTGACATCAGCCTGCCGGGTAGCGGTGCCGTCGGGGTCGGGATCGCGGCCCGACGCCTGCAGCAGCGCGTTACGACCGGGCCCCTTCAACAACGCGTCGCTGAAGATCATCGAGACCAGCGGCGTGATGACCGACTCGACCTCGGGGATCTGCCGGAGTTCTTCGGTGAAGCGTTCGAGTTCGGCCAGGTTGTCGCCGGTGAAGAGATCGGTGACGTCCTTGCCCTCTTCCGCACTGAACAGCAGGATCGCGGTCTCGCCGCCGAACTGATCCTGGAATGCGACGTTGTCGAGCGCGATCTGGGAATCGGAGTTGAGGTAGCTGTCCTGCCCGGTGGCGAACTGCAGTTGGGTCAGCCCGTAGAACAGGGCCGCGGTGAGCGCCACCGCACCAAGCAACACCAACTTCCAGTGCTTTCCGAGTTGGACACCTGCTGATCGCCATGTGCTTTCCATCCGAAGGTTTTAGCCGGTGCATCGCCGAGACACCTAGAGCGGGCTGGCGCCGGCCCATCGTGCGACACGAAGATGCCAGTGATGCCTACGCTCGACACCGCCGCACTGCTCCAGCCGGAGCTCACCGAACTGAACCGACTACCGGCCCGCGCACCACTGGCTCCCTACCCCACCGCGGCCGCCGCCCGCCGAGGTGGAGCATCGCCGTGGCGGCAATCATTGGACGGCCAATGGCGGTTTCACCTGTTGGCCAAGCCCGACGATGCGCCGGCCCGCTGGACCGAATCGACGTACGACGATGCTCGGTGGGCCGACATCGTGGTGCCCGGTGTCTGGACCCGCCAGGGGTTCGCCGACAAGCCGCACTACACCAACATCGTCATGCCCTGGCCCGACCTCGATCCGCCGTCCAGTCCACTCCTGAACCCGAGTGGGCTCTACCGAACCAGCTTCCGTACCCCTCGCGGGTGGCGGGGCCGATCGATCGTTCTGCACATCGGCGGCGCCGAGTCGGTGGCGGTTGTGTGGTGCAACGGCAACTTCGTCGGGATGGGGAAGGACTCACGGCTGCCATCGGAATTCGATCTCACGCCCTACCTCAACGCGGGCGGAAACACCTTGGCGATCATGGTCATCCGGTACAGCGACGCCACCTGGATCGAGGATCAGGATCACTGGTGGCATGGCGGCATTCATCGATCGGTGCACCTCGAAGCGCGAGCTCCCGCCCACGTGCGCGATCTGGTCGTGCGGGCCGGTTTCGAACCCGCCACCGGCCGCGGTCGCCTCACCGTCCACACCGAACTGACCAGCGGGACCGCGATGCGCTCCGTTCGCACCACACTGTTCGACGAACGGGGCGCCAGGGTTGGCCGACCCCAAACAGCGACCCTGCCGGACCGCGGCGGCGATTCCATGCTCGAGCAGCTCGCCGGGGCCTACAGCTACCCGGGCCCGTTCGCCCGGGCCGAGCTCCAGGTTCGCCGGGTCAAGCCGTGGTCGGCCGAGCGGCCCCATCGCTACCAGGTCGTCACCGAGCTTCTGGGGGGCCGCGGCGAGGTGCTCGAGGCCCATGCGACCTGGACCGGTTTCCGATCCGTCGAAGTACGCGATCGTCGCCTGTTGATCAATGGTGAACCGGTCGTGCTCAACGGCGTGAACCGGCACGATCATCATCACGAGAACGGCAAGACCCTGTCGATCGACGACCTGCGAGCCGAACTCGTGACGATGAAGCGGCACAACATCAACGCGGTACGTACTGCGCACTACCCCAACGATCACCGGCTGCTCGATCTCTGCGACGAGCTCGGGCTCTATGTGATCGACGAGGCGAACGTCGAATCCCACGCCCGACTGCGGTCGCTCAGCAATGACGACCGTTACCACGACGCCATCGTCGAACGCACCCGCCGCATGGTGCAGCGCGACCGCAACCACCCGAGCGTCATCGGCTGGTCGCTCGGCAACGAATCCGGTCACGGCCCGGCCCACAGCGCCGCGGCCGCGTGGGTCAAGCACATCGATCCCACCCGCTTCGTCCAGTACGAAGGCGCCATTCTGCACCGATTCTCGGTGAACAACCCCGACGTGAACTCGACCACCCGGGCCGCCCCCTCGGCCACGGAGCGCCTGACCACCGACATCGTCTGCCCGATGTACACCCCGATCGACACGATCGTGTCGTGGGCCCGCTGGGCCGAGCGCACCAGAGCCGATGATCGTCCCCTGATCCTGTGCGAATACAGCCACGCCATGGGCAACAGCAACGGATCCATCAGCGAGTACCTCGACGCGTTCTACGCCGAACCGGCGCTGGGCGGCGGCTTCGTCTGGGATTGGCGCGACCAGGGGCTCGCCGAGCGCGACGCCGACGGGCGTTTCTACTGGGCCTACGGAGGCCACTTCGGCGACGAGCCGAATGATGCCAACTTCTGCATCAACGGCCTCGTGGGGCCCGACGGAACGCCGCATCCGGCACTGCGCGAACTGGCGTGGGCGGCGCGTCCGGTCGTGACCGAATCGGCCGGTGGGCGGCGGGTCCGGGTGCACAACCGGCGTCACTTTGCCGACCTCGGCGACCTGCGAGGTCGATGGCGCCTGGAGATCGATGGCACGGTCGTCGAGAATGGCAAGCTCGACATCGATGTCGCCGCCGGCCGACGGAAGACGGTCACGCTGCCGGTCACGACCAAGGCAGCGGCGGGCGGCGAAGCGCACCTCACCGTCGAATGGGTCACCCGCCGAGCCTCACCGTGGGCCGAACCGGGCCATGTCGTGGCGTGGGATCAGATCGATCTCACCAAGCGCCGCCCCCCGGCGATCCGGCCGACCGGCCGCCCGGCAACGGTGCGAACAAACGAGACCGGGACCACCGTGCGGGCCGCCGACACCGCCGTCCGGTTCGGCACCGACGGCGCGATCGAATGGGTGAAGTTCGGGCGGCAAACCGTCGTGGCCGGCGACATCACCGCCAACCTGTACCGGGCCCCGACCGACAACGACGGTGTGAAGCAGGGTTGGATGAGCGACATCGTCGGAGTGCGCCAGAAGTGGTTGGCGTGGGGTCTCGACGATCTGCGGGTCGAGACCGAGGCGGTCGACATCGAGGACGGCCCGATGCCCACGATCCGTCGTCGCCGCAAGCTGCATGGAGCCGATGCCTTCGCCCGGCAGAGGACCGAAATGGTTGTCGCCGAGAACGGCGTGTTCGTCACCGAGACCCTCGTCGTACCGAAGGACTGGAGCGACGTGGCCCGGGTCGGTGTTCGGTTCGAGACCCCGGCGTCGCTCAACCGACTCGAGTGGTTCGGCCTGGGCCCCGACGAGTCGTACCCGGATCGCCTCGGCGCCCAGACGGTCGGGCACTGGGCCACGACGGTGGCCGAGCAGTATCACCCCTATGTCGTGCCGCAGGAGCATGGCGCCCACGCTCAGACCCGGTGGTTCTCACTCCGATCGAAGGCCGGTTCGGGGCTTCGGGTTGCGATGCCCGAGCCCCTGAGCTTCGCGGCTCGCACGCATCACGATGCCGATCTGGCCGCCGCGACCACGTTGGCCGATCTCGTGCGGCACCGCCGGGTCGAGGTCCACATCGACGCCGCGCTCCGTGGCCTCGGCACCGACGCCTGCGGCCCCGACACTCTCCCCCGGTACCGGATCAAAACCGGCACCTACACCTGGTCGTACCACCTCACACCGGGCTGAACGGCGGCTTCAAAGCGACCCGACCACCACCTTCTGGCAGTCACACTGCCAATAGGGGTCAGACCCCAAACGGGGAAGAGGGGTCAGACCCCAAAATGCCCAAAGGGGTCTGACCCCGTTTGGGGTTTAGCCGTGGGGTAGAAGGACGGTGCGGGCTTCGGCGCCGGTCTTGAGGGCGTCGAACGCGTCTTGGATGCCGTCGAGGCCAGCGGTGTTGGAAATCATCTCGTCGAGCTTGAGCTTCCCCCGCATGTAGAGGTCGGCCAGCATCGGGAAATCCTTCCGAGGCCGGGCGCCACCGGCTCGAATACCGAGCAGCCGCTTGTTCTGATGCAGCGCCTGGAAGCCATAGGTGACCGTGGCGGTGAGGTCGGGAACGCCGACCGCGCTGATCGAGCCACCGGGCCGGGTCATGTTCAATGCATCGGCCAAGAGCTTCGGGCTACCCACAACTTCGAACGCATGGTTCACGCCACCGGGGGCCAACTCCTTCACCGCCGCGACAGCGTCGAAGTCATCGCCCTCGGCCAGCACGAAATCGGTCGCCCCGAATTGGGTGGCCAGCGCCTCCTTCTGCGGCACCCGATCGATCGCGATGATCTGGCTGGCGCCAACCAGGTGTGCGGCCTGGATCACGTTGAGGCCGACACCACCGGAACCGATCACGACGACCGTGTCGCCCAACTGCACCTGCGCCCGATTGAACACCGCGCCGGTGCCGGTGATCACCCCGCAGCCGATGAGCGAAGCCGAAGCGAGCGGTAACTCCTTGGGAATCGGGATGCACTGGTTCTCGCTGACCACAGTCTCCTGCACGAAGGCTCCGAGATTCGCGAAGTTGTAGAGCGCCTGGTCGCCCTCGGCATAGGGCTGCTTGAGCCCGCCGAGGCCGGCGGTCCGACAGTTGCCCGGCTCGCCCCCTTCGCACTCGGGGCAGTGACCGCAGTTGCTGAAGGTCGACAAGATCACGTGATCGCCGACGGCACAGTAGGTGACCGCAGAACCGACCTCGACCACCTTGCCGGCCGCCTCGTGGCCGGGAACCAACGGGGTCGGCATGTAGTACTTGCCGTGCACGCAGCTCAGGTCGGAACCACACACGCCAGCGGCATGGATCTCGACCCGGACCTGGCGAGGTTCGAGGTCACCGACGATCTCGATGTCGTTGGACAATCGAACGCTGTCTTCGGTGGTGCCTTCGAGAATGAGTCCTTGCATGATTCCCTACTTCTGGGGGGCGACACTTGCAGAGCCCATTCTGCGGTGAACGGGCGACCTGAACCAAATGGTGCGCCGGCGTGGCCCGCGGCCCGGTGTCGGAGTGACACCATGGTGCACGTATGAAAGCAACCGAGTTCTCCGTCAACGACCGCGTCGCCCACCTCGTGCTGACCCGACCGGACCGCCGCAACGCGTGGACGGGTGACATGCACGCCGAGTATCGGGCTTCGCTTCAGGTCGCCGAAGAGGACCCCGAGATTCGGGCCGTCGTCATCAGTGGCGATCCGGAGGGTCGCGCGTTCTGCATGGGCGGCGACAGCGACACCCTGGCCGACTTCGCGGAAAAGGGTGGTTACGAACCCGGTGTCGCCAAGCGCGAACGATCTGGCCGCAAGAGCGGCATCCGACGCGAGTTCGATCAGGAGTTCGCGTACCAGTTCGCGATGACCACCCCGATCATCGCCGCCGTGAACGGCTCGGCCGCCGGCATCGGCTTCGCCGTCGCGTGCTACGCCGACATGCGGTTCATCGGAGCGGACGCCAAGCTCACCACCGCCAATGCCAAGCTGGGTCTTCCCGCGCCCTTCGGCATGAGCTGGCTACTGCCCCGCCTGGTCGGCCTGCCACGAGCCCTCGACCTGTTGTTGTCGGCTCGCGTGTTCACCGGCGCCGAAGCCGAGGCATGGGGCTTGGCGATCGAAGCGCCCCCAACCGACGCCGTCGTCGACCGAGCCATGGAGTACGCCACCATGCTGGCGACCACCGTGTCGCCGATCTCGATCGCTGCCTCGAAGGGGCAGATCTATGCCGACCAGATCGACGATGTCGGCACGTCGGTCAAACGCTCCGTCGAACTCATGAACCGGCTAATGGCCGGCGGCCAATACGCCGAAGGTGTGGCGGCATTGCGGGAGAAGCGCCCACCCCGTTTCTAGGCGAGTTCGCTCGCTTCAGCGGAGCTGAACCGGCGACCGCGCGCCGACGACCCTAAAATCCGGCCATGCCGTTCTGTCGTCGCGCTGGGCTTGCGCTGGTGTTCGGGCTCGCTTTCGTCGTCGCGGGATGCAGCTCCGACGCCGATGCGACCACGACCAGCGCCGGACCCGCGCCGACGATCACCCGGCCGGTCGCTGGCGCGGCTCCGGTTGGCATTGCGCCCCGGGATGTCGTGATCGCGTACGGCGAGCTCCAGGAAATCAACGAGAAGACCGATTTCCAGATCCCCGATGCCGACATCGATTGTGCGGTCGACACCTGTGTTGTCGTGCAGCCCGAGTCGGCCCGCGGCGACCGGCTCTGGGATCCCGCCACGGCACTTCTGACGGTGCTCGAGTTTGTCCGCTGACGAGGGCCTTGATGCCGAGCCGCACATCGGCACGCTCAACGAGGGGTCGTTGCATGCCGCGCTGAAGGAGCACTACGCGCAACCCGGCGATGATTTCGAGGTTCCGCTCGACGGGTTCGTGATCGACATCATGCGCGACCGGAGCGGTCCGGCGGAGTTGTTGATCGAGATCCAAACGTCGTCGTTCGCTTCGATGGGCTCGAAGCTCGATCGGGTGCTCGAATCGCATCGGGTTCTGCTGGTGCACCCGATCGCGGTGATCACGGTGCTGGAGCGCGACGGCAAGCGGCGTAAGTCGCCGAAGCGCGGCTCGCTGTTGTCGATCTTCGACGAGCTGGTGAGCATGCCGACGTTGCTCGACCATCCGAACCTGACGCTGGACGTCGTGCTGGTGAACGCCACCAAGCGGCAGGAGCACGACGCCAAGGTCCGGCGGGGCCGCGGTGGATGGCGAACGGTCGATCGCCGGCTCGACGATATCGTGGAGACCCGTCGCTTCGGTGGCGTCGACGACCTGGCTTCGCTACTACCGGCCAAGCTGCCGGCCCAGTTCACGACGAAGGACTTGGCCGACGCCATGGCGTGCCGACGCGACGTCGCCCAACAGATCGCCTACTGCTTCCGCGCCGCCGCGATCTTCGATCAGATCGATCGCACCCGCGCCGGCATCATCTACCGCCGCACCGACTAGGGGTCTGACCCCAAAACGGCGAGAGGGGTCTGACCCCAAACCCGCAATCGGGGTCTGACCCCAAAACGCCAACCGGGGTCTGACCCCAAACCCGCAATCGGGGTCTGACCCCTATTGGCAGTCGCAGTGCCAAAAGGTGAGGCCGGCCTAGGGCACGAGGTCGAGCGAGATGGTCGAGAAACGCTGCGGGCCGGTCTCGGTGACCAGTACCTGTTCCTCCAGCTTCACGCCCTCACCGCCGGCGTGCGCTCCGACGTAGCTCTCGACAGTGAGCACCATCCCCGGCTCGAGATGGGCGTCGAAACCCCACTCGTCCCACGCCTCCGGAAACACGACCTCTGGGTATTCGTCGCACTGACCGACGCCGTGGAACAGCACGCAGTAGTGGCGGTACTCGTCGACCGGCGGCATCCACGCCTTGTGGCAGAGATCGTGGAGGCTGGCGCCCGGCCGCAAGAGTTCGAGGTTCCGCTCGATCTGCTCGACGGCCAGCGCGTGGACGTCCTGTTGGTCCGGCGTCGGCGAGCCGCCGCCGGCGCGGAGCGTGCGGCTTATGTCGACCATCATCCCGTACGGCCCGACCAGGTCGGTGTCGTACCCGACGAGATCGCCGTCCGCGATCACCCGGCTGCTCGCCTCCTGCATCCACGGATTGGTGCGGGGGCCCGACGCCAGGATCTGGGTCTCGATCCACTCCCCCGCCCGAGCGATGTTGCCGGCGTGCAGCATGGCCCACACCTCCCGCTCGGTCATGCCGGGGGTGAGCGCCTCGGCCAGCTCGGTCATCGTCGTCTCGCAGGCGTGAACGGCGCAACGCATGGCGGCCAGTTCGTCAGGCGACTTGATGGAGCGCGCCATCTCCATCACCTCCTGGCCGAACTCGATGGTGATGCCGGCCGCCTCGAGCTCCTTGTACCCGAGGTAGTGACACTGATCGATGGCGATGCGGGCGTTGCCTCCGGCGTGGGCGGCAATGACATCGAGCATCTCGGCCGCCCAGCGACGGGCCTTCTCGGCGTAGCGGGTGCCGGCCAGGAAGAACGTCGACCCGATGGCCGGACGAACCTCGTCGACCACGTGGCTGTGGGCGGCCAGGAACTCGCAGTCGTAGAAATCCCACACGATCACCGAGGCGTCGGCGCCGACCCAACAGTACCGGGCGCCATTGTGCATCACCCAGATCTGCATGTTGGTGCTGTCGGTGGCGTACCGGATGTTCATCGGGTCGAACAAGATGATGCCGCCGAGGTCGCGCTGGTGGAGCTGCTCGACGATGCGATCGAGCCGGTACTGCCGCATCGCGGGTAGGTCGGGAAGCGTGAGGCCGGCGGCCCGCCACTCGGCTTCGAGCTGGGGGCCCGGGCCGATCTCGAGGTGATGGTTCTCGCGGGCCGCGGCGCGGAAGTCAGCGCTGGCGAACTTGCCGGCCTCGGCCGCCACGCTGGCCGCGATCTTCCCCTGTTTACGGGCCCCCGATGTCACCATCGCGATCGTACCGCAGCCACTCTGGCGCGGATTTTCCTGGGGAGTTGACCACCGCGACGGTGGTCAACCACGCGAATATTCCGATGGTCGGTCTCAGACGCGGCGGCCGAGGAAGGCCGCGAGTTGCGAAGCCGCGTTGGCGCCTTCAGGAGCCTGCTGCTCGAGGCCGAAGATGTCGCCCTCTTCGGAGCGGAATGCGGGCTGGATCGACTGCTGCGACGCGGCCAGCAATTGCTGGGCCATCTCCGGGGCGAGGTTATTGTCCTGCCCGGTGGCGGTCGCGAGATCCCAGGCGTGGGTGAAGGTGTCGGTGACGGCCAGCCCCAACAACGCGGCGGCCGGCATGTCGCCGAAGCCCGGGTTCACGGTGCGCTCCATGGCGCCTTCCTCGGCGAAGGCCGCTTTGGCCGCGTCCGCGGCCTCGGCGAACGCGGCGTTGTAGTCGCCCTGGCTGGCGCCGTCGCCGCTCTGCATCTCCGAGCCGTCCACCCCGGCCCGGGCCCAGTGCTGCGAGCCGACGAGATGATCGATGAGTTGGCCGACGTTCCACTTCGCGCACGGCGTGGAGTTCTCGAGTTGGTCGGCCGACACGTTGGCCATCACCTGGGCGGCGATCGACTGGGCTTGGCCGAGGATTTCGGGGTTCATTTGCATCTCCTTTTTGGTGGCCGACGACCACTCGGAGATGCACACTAATGCTCGCGCCGACGCTACGACAGAGCGAAATCTCTACTCGGTAACGGTGAGAAACAGATCCGCTAGCGGTCGAGTTGGAGGGTGACGACTTCAGGCCCTTCACAACCGGCGGGAACCGCCAGCTTCACACCCCGAAGGTCAACAGGCGACTCGAGCTCCACCGTCGCGATTCCTTCAGGGAACTCAGACGATCGTCCAATCATATCGAGCGCGCAGGCAGTGTGAATCCAGCAGCGATCGCGCTTTCGGCCGTGCGCCGTAAGGCTGAGCTCTTCACCGGCGAGCGTCGCCTCCAGGCGCTCGAACTCTAGGCAGCGCCCAGCAAAATCGGGACTCGGACCGACCGTCACCTGCAACGTATGGGGATCGAGCAACACCGGCAGACCCCACCCCAACTCCACGGGAGTGGTGGGCTCGGCGGCCCGACCCAGCAGGACGGCCGACACGCCGACCAAGACCAGCACGGCAACGAAAGAAGCGAACGCGAGCCTGGGACTCATCGCGACTCCAGCTCCAGCGTGACCGGGCCCATTGGTGAACTCGGGCAGTTCACTTTGATGCCACCGATCAGTCGCACGCCGATCAGGCTCTGCGGCGATATGCAGCTCGCGCCCGAATATTCCGGGACTGCGAGCGACCGCTACGAGCCCTTGAGTTCGCGGCGGCGGGCGTGGAGGATCGGCTCGGTGTAGCCCGACGGTTGTTCGACGCCCGACAGCACGAGATCGAGCGCGGCCTTGAAGGCATAGCCGTCGAAGTCGGGGGCCATCGGCGTGTACTCAGGATCGTCGGCGTTCTGGCCGTCGACCACGGCGGCCATCTTCTGGAACGTGGCCTCGACCTGGTCCTTCGACACCACGCCGTGGTGCAACCAGTTGGCCATGTGTTGCGACGAGATGCGGCAGGTGGCGCGATCCTCCATCAGACCGACGTCGTTAATGTCGGGCACCTTCGAGCAGCCCACGCCCTGATCGACCCACCGCACGACATAGCCGAGGATGCCCTGGGCGTTGTTGTCGAGCTCAGCCTGCTTGTCGGTATCGGACCACGACGCCGCGGCATCGACCGGGATGTGCAACAGATCGTCGACGGTCGAGCGGGGCCCGCCGGCCGCGATCTCGTCCTGACGGGCCAGCACATCGACCTGGTGATAGTGCGTGGCGTGCAGCGTTGCTGCGGTCGGTGATGGCACCCAAGCGCAGTTGGCGCCCGACTTCGGGTGGCCGATCTTCTGCTCGAGCATGTCGCCCATCAGATCGGGCGCGGCCCACATGCCCTTGCCGATCTGGGCGACGCCCCGCAGCCCGCAGGCCAGGCCGGTGTCGACGTTCCAATCCTCGTAGGCGCCGATCCAGCCCTGGGCCTTCATCTCGGTCTTGCGTACCATCGGCCCGGCCAGCATCGAGGTGTGGATCTCGTCGCCGGTGCGATCGAGGAAGCCGGTGTTGATGAACGCGATGCGGCTCTTGATGGCCCGGATGCATTCCTTGAGGTTCAGCGTGGTGCGGCGCTCCTCGTCCATCAGCCCGAGCTTCACCGTGTTGCGAGGCAGGCCCAGTGCGTCCTCGACCCGATCGAACGTCTCGTTGCAGAACGCCGCTTCGTCGGGGCCGTGCATCTTGGGCTTCACCACGTAGATCGAGCCGTGCCGGCTGTTGCGCTCGCCGGCGTTCTTGGCCACGTCGTGCATGCCGCACAAGGTGGTCATCATGGCGTCGAGCAGGCCCTCGGGCACCTCGTTGCCGTCGCGATCGAGCACCGCCGGGGTGGTCATCAGGTGGCCGACGTTGCGCACCCACATCAGGGCTCGCCCCGGCTTGTCGATCGTGCCGCCGTCGGGTGCGGTGTAGGAGCGGTCGGCGTGAAGGGCCCTGGTGAAGGTGGAATCGCCCTTGGTCACCGTCTCGGTCAGGTCGCCCTTCATCAAGCCGAGCCAGTTGCCGTAGGCCAGCGCCTTGTCCTCGGCGTCGACCGCGGCGACCGAATCCTCGCAGTCCATGATGGCGGTGATCGCCGCCTCGAGCAGGACATCGGCCACGCCGGCCGAGTCGGTCGAGCCGATGTTGTGGTCGCGGTCGATGATGATGTTGATGCCCAGGCTGTGGTGGGTGAGCAGCACGTCGTCGGGCGCGGCCGCGTCGCCGGTGTAGCCGCTGAACAGACCCGGGTCGGCCAGGCCCGTCGAGCCCTCGGCCAGAGCGGCGACGAGCGCACCGTCGACCACCGAGTACCCGGTGACGTCAGCATGCGAACCCGAGGCCAGCGGCGCGACCTCGTCGAGGAAGTTCTTGGCCCAGGCAATGACGCGATCGCCCCGAGCAGGATCGAACGGGCCTCCCGCCGGCAGATCGCCCATGGCATCGGTGCCGTACAGCGCGTCGTACAGCGATCCCCAGCGGGCGTTGGCCGCGTTCAGGGCGTAGCGAGCGTTCATCACCGGCACCACCAGCTGCGGGCCGGGCACGGTCGCCACCTCCGGGTCGACTCCTTCGGTGTCGACCGCGAAATCGGGCCCCTCGGGCAGCAGGTAGCCGAGCTCCTCGAGAAAGGCCCGGTACTCGGCCGCATCGCCCACGCCGTTGTCCTGATGCCACCGATCGATCGCGGCCTGCATGGCCGCGCGCACCTCGAGCAGTTCGCGGTTGCGGGGCGCTAAGTCGTGGATCAGCGCGGAGAGCGACGCCCAGAACGCGTCGGCCTCGATGCCGGTGCCGGGCAACGCCTGGTCGACGACCAAGCGGTACAGCGGCTCGCCGACCTGGAGATCGGCAGCGGCAACGTAGGTGGTGGAAGTCATGGACGGCCTCTCAGCGCGATTCGGGAACGGCGATTCGTCGACCTTGCATGGTACGAAACCCGCGGCCGACTCACGCAGTCGGGCTCGCTTCGCCGAAGGCTACGAGGGCACCGGGGCGGGTGGGTTGTGGTTCCAATCCCACTGCTTGGTACCGGTCGCATCGGTTTGCGAGCGTTGGGTGATCTCCCAGGCCAACGTACGTCCCGCGCCACCGTTGGGGTGCGGCCCCATGGCCATGCCGCTCGAATGGCGGGCGTCGGCGTGCCAGGCGTACAGCCCGACCCCGGCCGGCGCCAGGTTGTAGACCGCCTGCACGGTGGTCCAGCGCGAGGTCGGGCGGGAACCGCCGAGGGTGTGATGGCCGCCGATCTCGCCCACCGCAATGGCCAGACCCTTGTTGTTGGCCGATTGCAGATACGACTGGATGTCCTGGGTACGACCGTCCCACCGCTCGTAGAAGTGCACGGTGTACATGATGTTGTCGTACATCTGGTTCACCTGCTGGCCGTAGGTGAGCACGGTCGAGTGGCTCGGCGTGTAGGCGCCCTGAGCCCGACCCTGACCCCAGTGCGATTCGTTCAGCACGACCACGGCATCGGATTCGGCGCGGATGGCGTCGATCACCGGCACGTGCCAGTCGATCCAGGCATCGTCATCGGTGACGTCGCCGTCGGTGTAGTTGTACGTCGAAGTCGGCGAGCCCCCGGGCTCGTTGTACGGGTTGAACCACACGCAGGGATTGTCGGCGTAGCGCTCGGCCATCGCACCGAAGCGGTTCGCTTGGGCCTGACGCTGCGCCGGTGTCGGATCCTGACCGGTCAGATTGTGATCGGTGATCATCACGACCATGCCGGCGTCGGTGAACAGGCCGATCACCCGGTGCACGACCGCATCGTCGAACACCTGCGGCCCGGCCTGCGAGTTGACGTTGAGTCGGATGGAGTTGAACTGCCAATCGTCTCGCAACACGGCGACATCGGCCGCGGTGATCTGGTCGGCCGAGTTGTTCTCGAAGAACGCGCCGTCGAAGTGACGGCCGGCGGCCAGGTTGATGCCCTTGGGCAGGAACCAGCTGCCATCGGTGTCGCGGATGCCGGCGCGGTTCTCGTCGATGGCGAACTCGCCGGCGGCGCAGCGGCCGTCGTTCGGGGG
>JABDJW010000231.1 GCA_013002375.1 Acidimicrobiales bacterium
GTCGTCGTCGACGTCGACGACGACGATGCCCGCCTGCAGTTGCTCGATCCTGCGGTGGTGGCCAATATCGACCCGACCGGGCGCTCACTCGGGGAGGAACTCGCCGTCGAGTTGGTCTCGGTCGACCTCGACCGCCGTCACGTCGAATTCCAGCCTGCGACTCCGCCGACAACATGAACGAACTCAACTACACCACCTACTTGAAGGTCGACGAGCTGCTGTCATTGCAGCAGCCGGTGTCGGAGCCCGAAGAACACGATGAGATGTTGTTCATCGTCTTCCACCAGATCAGCGAACTGTGGTTCAAACAGCTACTCCATGAACTCGACCACCTCTGCGAGACCTTGCACGGCGGCCACATCTTCCGTTCGATCAGCGCGCTCACCCGCATCACCCGGATCATGACGACCCTCGTGAACCAGACCGACATTCTCGAGACGCTCACCCCGCTCGGCTTCAACGCATTCCGCGATCGGCTCGAAACCGCGTCGGGGTTCCAGTCGATGCAGTTTCGCGAGATCGAGCTGCTGCTCGGGCTCAAGGGCGCCGAGGCCCTCAGCTACTACGAGAGCGACATGCCCGGTCTCGACGCCGCGCAACGCCGGCTCGAGTCCCCCTCGCTGGTCGACTACTTCTACGGCTGGTTGGTGCACCACGGCGCCGACCTCCCCGAGGAAGTCCTCACCCGTGACATGACCACTGCGTGCACGCCGCACGAGCAAGTCAGCGCGGAGATCCTGCGGCTCTATCGGAGCCAAGGCGAACTCCGGGTGGTGTTCGAACTACTGGCCGACCTCGACTCGGGCCTGCAAACGTGGCGCTACCGGCACCTCAAGATGGTCCAGCGGACGATCGGCAACAAGCCGGGCACGGCCGGCAGTCTCGGCCTTCCGTACCTGGAGAAGTCGTTGTTCCTCCAGGCGTTTCCCGACATCTGGGCCATCCGCCACCAGATGTAGCGCCGACGATGCCACCGTTTGACCGTTGGCTAGTAGGTGACGGCCGGCTTCAGCGTCTTGGCGTGGGCCACCCAGCGCTTCGTTTCGCCCAGCGACGGCGGGCGGCGCACCAGCTTCTTCTTGGCGTTCACCTCGCCCATCTTGGCGTGCAGGTTCTCGGCATTGCGATTGCGAAGTTCTTTGACCGTGTCGACGCCGGCGTGCTCGAGCAGATCGCTGTATTCCTCGCCGACACCCTTCACCCGCATGAGGTCGGCGCGGTTCACGTGCTCGAGCACCATCTTCTCCGACACGCCGCTTTCGGCGGCCAGCTGCTTACGGCCCGACTTGGTGCCGCCGGCTTTGAGCAGTGCACCGGTGGTGCGAATACCGGCTTTGGCGAACTTCTTCGCCGTCGCCGGACCGATGCCTTCGATGCTTTGCAGACTTGCCATGTGGTTCTCCTATCGAGCGGGAACTGAGCCGAGAGCCCAGCGGGCCCATGCTAATCGTGTCGGCCGGCGCGCTGGGCCAATCGTCGCGATTGCGCGCGGGCACCACCCGGTACCGGCCGGTTTCAGACGCTCGAGGTCGAGACCGGTTGCGCCGATTCGTAGCGATCGGCCGCACATTCGCCGCCGGCGGTGAGGGTGAGGAGTTCGGAACCGTTTTCGGTGACGACCAACGTGTGCTCGAACTGCGCGGTGCGACGGCCGTCGACCGTGACCGCGGTCCAGTCGTCGTCCCAGATGTGCATGCGGGGCGAGCCGAGGGTGAGCATCGGCTCCACCGTGAAGGTCATCCCGGGGAGCAGTTCAGTGGTGGCCCGAGGTTCGTAATAGTGCGGAATCTGCAATCCGGCGTGGAATTCCGTCCCGATGCCGTGGCCGATGAACTCCTCGACAACGCCGAGTTGAAAGGTCGTGGCATGGGCCTCGATCGCCCGGCCGATGTCGTGCACCCGCGAGCCGGAGCGCACCGCGCCGATGCCGGCGTACATCGCTCGCCGCGTCTCTTTGACCAGGACCACGTCGTGCTCGAGGGGCTCGCCGACGAGGAAGGTGCAGTTGGTGTCGCCGTGGACGCCATCGAGGTACACCGTGACATCGACATTGACCAAGTCGCCGTCGGCCAGCGGTCGCGAATCGGGGATGCCGTGACAGATGACTTCGTTCACCGACGTGCAGGTCGACTTCGGGAACCCTCGGTACCCGAGTGGGCTCGGATAGCCGCCTCGTTTGACGGTTTCCTCGTGCACGACCGCGTCGATTTGATCGGTCGTGACCCCGACACCGATCGCTTCACCGGCCCGAAGCAACACCTCGGCCGCAGCGGCGCCGGCCTTGCGCATGCGGCTGAGCTCGTCGGTCGTGCGCACCAGCGGTGAGCTGGGCGGACCGGGCTCGCCGCCGGGAATGTAGGGCGGCCGGTCGATGGCGGCGGGAACCTGTCGGCCGAGGCCGACCACCCCCGGACGAATCGGCGGATCGCTCGGTGGTGCGAGTTGTCGGCGGCGACGCTTGCGCTTGGCCATGGGCGGGCTCCTGGTGGCGGTATCGAACCAGTGTAGCGATCCCGCCGGGTCGCGCTGACGTACGAAACAAGACAGGTAATGGAAAGATTTGCCTTTTGATGGTCGACGGTCACAGAATGCGATTGGACTGTTCCCGCACCAAGGACCGGCGTGTCTTCCCACTCTCGAGAACGGCGGACCAGGGAGCAGACCCGCGCGCTGATGCTCACGGCCGGATTCGAGCTGGCGTGCGAACGGCTCAGGAATTCAAGCCTCGATGGCCCGCCGATCGGCCTCAACCCGATCGCCGAGGTGCGCCTGACCGACGTCGCGATCCGCGCCACCGAACTCGAGCAGGGCCGTGGTCACCGTAGCCCCGCCGATCCGCCGATCACGACCGGTGCGATCTATCCGATCTGGGAAGACCAAGCCGCTTATCAGAACGAGCTCGCCATCCACATCGCGCACCTGCACGCCGAGCGCCGAGCCCAACTCGAGCACGACATGGTGCTGGCGTTCGCCGACAACGCGGCCACGCTCAGCGCCGCCACCAAAGCGGCCGGCAAAGTGCTGTACCGCGGGTTGGTGGGCGACCCGACCTTCCCGCTCACCATCTCGCTGGTCGCCGCCACGGGTGATCCCCGCATTCGCGAGGCGATGCTGCACAACACCACCGAGAATCACACCATCGTGCCGGTCATGGACATGACGGTGAAACTGCGGGGAGCCCGGGTGGTCGAGCCGTTCTCGACCGAATCGCTCTACCGCTGTTTCCGAGCCCTCATCGACGGCCTGCTGGTGCAGCGCATGCTCGACCCCGATTACTTCGCGGCGCTCGATGAGAAGTTGGCGTCGGGGTCGTTCGGCGAACAGGGCGATGCCCAAGAGGAAGCATGGACGCTGCTCAGCCGGGCCACCCATGCGCTCATCCTCGGCTTCACCGAGCCCGATCGAGGCTGAAGCGCCTCGGGCCTTCAGCCGTCAGTCGATGAACCGGGAAACACTCTCGATGACCGCGGCCGGTCGTTCCGACCCCTCGATCTCGATCGTGATGGTGGCGACAGCCTGGATGCCACCCTCGATCTGATCGACCTGGGAGAGCTCGACACCGGCCCGTAAACGCGAGCCGACCACGACCGGTGTGAGGAAACGAACCTTGTTCACGCCGTAGTTGATGCCCATCGACACCCCCTGCACCTCCATGACCTGAGGCAGGAACATCGACGCCAACGACAACGTGAGATAGCCGTGGGCAATCGTCGCGCCGAACGGCCCCTCGGCCGCGGCTTCGGGGTCGACGTGGATCCACTGGTGATCACCGGTGGCGTCGGCGAAGGTGTTGATCCGGTCCTGGTCGATCTCGAGCCAGTCCGAATAGCCGAGGTGCTGACCCGCGGCCGCGGTGACTTCGGCAGTGTTGGCAAAGACGGTTCCCATGGGCGCGATGCTACCGCTGGGTCGTGCCAGACTCTGCACCATGGCGAACACCGAGCGCGGTCGCGACGAGATCGGGGGCGTCGGCCATTCCATCGATGGCGCGGTGGCGACGATCACGATCTCCAACCCCGACCGTCGCAACGCAATGTCCCTGGCGATGTACGCCGCCATCCCGGCGGCCGTGGCCGCTGTCGACCAGACCCCGGAGGTGCGGGTCACCGTGGTGCGCGGCGCGGGAACCGAGGCGTTCGGCGCGGGATCGAGTATCGACGAGTTCGCTCGCCTGCGGATGGGGGCCGCAGCGGTCGAGTACAACCGGATCGAGCACGAGGCCACCGAAGCGCTCGCCGGGCTCACCATGCCGGTCGTCGCTGCGATCCACGGCCCGTGTATGGGCGGCGGTGTCGGCCTGGCCCTCACCGCGGACCTGCGCATCGCAGCCGATGATGCGCAGTTCGCGGTTCCTCCCGGCCGGCTCGGCGTCGGCTACCCCGTCGATGCCGCGCAGCGACTTCAGGCGATCGTCGGCCCGACAGCGGCGGCCGATCTGTTGCTCACCGCGCGCGTCATCGATGCGAACGAAGCGCACCGCATCGGTCTGGTCACCGCCGTCGTGGCCAAGGCTGAGCTCGACCAACACGTCGCCGACCTCGTCCTGCGCATCAGCCGATTGGCGCCACTCACCCTCAAGGCCGTCAAGCTCGCGCTACGCCACTCCCCCGAGGCCGCGGAAGCAGCCGCATCGTGTTACGACAGCGCCGACTACGCCGAGGGCATCGCGGCCTTCGCGGCCAAGCGGCGCCCGACGTTCACCGGCCGGTGAACCCGGCAGCCACCGATCTGCCGATCGACGAGGTTCTCGGCCAGATCCGCGACACGCTTCGACACGAGACACGGCTGGTCATCGAAGCGCCCCCGGGTGCCGGTAAGACCACGCGAGTGCCGCTGGCCTTGCTCGACGAACCGTGGCTCGGTGAGGAAAAGATCCTGCTGCTGGAACCTCGTCGCGTCGCGGCGCGAGCCGCTGCGGCTCGACTGGCCGAGGGCGTCGGCGACGCGGTGGGCCGCACCGTCGGGTTTCGGGTTCGCCACGACACCAAGGTCTCCGCCCGCACCAGGATCGAGGTGGTCACCGAGGGCGTGCTCACCCGTATGTTGCAGTCCGATCCGGGCCTGGAATCGGTTGGCGTCGTGATCTTCGACGAGTTCCACGAGCGCTCGCTGCATGCTGACGTCGGCTTGGCGCTCACGCTGGAAGCCGCCGAGGCGCTTCGTCCCGATCTCCGGGTGGTGGTGATGTCGGCCACGCTCGACGGTCGCGCGGTCGCCGCGGCGCTCGGCGGCGCCACCGTGGTGCGTAGCGACGGTCGGCAACACCCGGTGCAGACGGTCTACCGGCCCCGCCCCGGTGGCACCGACATCGAGACCGACACGACTGCGACCGTCGAGCTCGCGTTGCCCGACGCCGACGGCGACCTGCTCGTTTTCCTGCCCGGCGCGGGCTGGATTCGCCGCACCGGCGATCTTCTCGCTCGGCACCTGCCTTCGTCGGCCGTCGTGACGCCGTTGTACGGATTGCTCTCGCCCGAGGAACAGGACCGCGCCCTCCTCCCCGACCCCGAGGGCCGGCGCAAGATCATTCTGTCCACCGACATCGCCGAGACCAGCCTGACCATCGATGGCGTGCGGTTGGTCATCGACAGCGGCCTGCGCCGATCACCGCGGTTCGACCCCGGCAGCGGCCTCACCCGCCTGCAGACGATCTCGATCTCCAAGGCTGCGGCCGATCAACGCCGAGGCCGCGCCGGCCGGCAGGGGCCCGGGGTGTGTTACCGGCTGTGGTCCCAGCACGAGCACGCTCAGCGCCCCGAACACGAACGGCCTGAGATCCTCAACGCCGATCTCAGCGGGCTCGCGCTCGAGCTCGGTCTGTGGGGGGCCGACGCCGCCGAACTGACCTGGCTCGACGCACCGCCCCCGATGGCCCTGACCGACGCACGGGCCCTCCTGCGGCTGCTCGGTGCGCTCGACGACGACGATCGGATCACCCAACACGGCCGTGCCATGGCCAGGCTCGGGGCCGACCCGCGTATCGCCCACATGCTGCTCCAGGCCAAGGCCTTGGGCCACGGCGCGCTGGCCTGCGACCTGGCCGGCATTCTGGTCAACCGTGATCCGCTCGTCGACCGATCCGATGCCGACCTCCGCACCCGGCTCGATCTTCTCTCCGGGCGCTCGAGGAAGTCGGCCCGCTGGGGGGCCCTGGAGGCAGCCCGAACGTCGAGCCACCGCTGGCGACGACAACTCCACGCAACCGAGCGCGACGCCATCGATCCCGATGCCGCCGGCCTGGTGGTGTCATTGGCCTTTCCCGATCGCATCGCGGCGGCCCGGTCGACCCCGGGCACCGTGCTCTTGGCATCGGGCCGCGGCGGCACCGTGACCGGCGCGCTGGCCGACGAGCCGCTGCTGGCCGTCGCCGAGATCGACGGCGATCCCACCCGCTCGACGATCTACCTCGCGGCACCACTCGATCGCGCCGACCTCGAATCCCAACACGGCCACCGGTTCAGCACCGCCGAGACCGTGCATTGGGATACGCGCCGCGGCGACATCGTGGCCGAGGAACAGACCCGGCTCGGCGCCATCGTCCTGACCCGCCGGCCGCTTCAGGACCCAGACCCCGACTTGGTGGCGGCTGCGGTGCGTCAAGGACTCACCCACGAAGGAATCGACTTGCTGGGATTCAGCGAGGAGACCGAGCGCTGGCGTGAGCGGGTCCGGTTCTGCCGGATTCACCTCGGCGAGGAGTGGCCCGATGTCACGGACGAGTCTCTCCTCGCCGCTGCTGACCACTGGCTGGCACCGTTCCTCGGCCGGGTTCGCCGGCGGAAGGATCTCGGGCGAGTCGACGCCGATCAAGCCGTACGATCGCTGCTGTCCTGGCCCCAATCGGCCGAACTCGATCGATTGGCACCGACCCACCTCGAGGTGCCGAGCGGTAGCAACGTACGCATCGACTACGCCGATCCAAGCGCTCCGGTGCTTGCCGTGCGACTACAAGAGGTGTTCGGCCTCACCGAAACGCCGCGTTTGGCCGACGGGCGGGTGCCAGTGGTGATGCACCTCCTGTCGCCGGCAAGCCGGCCGGTTCAGGTCACCAGCGACTTGGCCAGCTTCTGGGCGTCCGCCTATCACGAAGTGAAGGCCGAGCTCAAGGGCCGCTACCCCAAACACCATTGGCCCGACGATCCACTGACCGCGGTGGCCACCAACCGGACCAAGAGACGGCGCTAACCCCAGTTGAAGTGATCGATCGGCCCGCGACCGCTGCCCATTCGCCACGAGGCGGCGCCGGCGATGGCGGCCGTGACGAACGCCTTGGCCGATCGGGCCAGCTGCGTGTCGACGGAGCCACCGGTCGCCAGGCCGGCGGCCAGGGCGGCGGCCAACGAGCAGCCGGTGCCATGGTTGTTCGGCGTGACGATCCGGGCCTCCGCCATCTCGGTGACCTCGCCCGCATGCCACACGATGTCGAGTGCCGCGCCGGGTAGCGAGCCGCCCTTGACGATCACCATCTCGGGGCCGAGCGCACCGATGGCCTTCGCCGCCAACACCATCGATTCCGGAGAATCGACCACCCGGCCGGCCAGGATCGCCGCTTCGTGCAGATTCGGCGTCGCGATCGCGGCTCGGGGAACAAGCGATTCGCGGTACATCTGCACGGTGGCGTCGGACACGATCTGGGCGCCGACCGAGTTGACCATCACCGGATCGACCACCAACGCCGGTAGGCGGTCCGTCGCGGTGGCGACGGTCGCGACGATGTCGGCGTTGGGCAGGAAACCGGTCTTGGCCGCCGCCACCGGCAAGTCTTGCAGGACGGCATCGAGCTGCGCCCCGACCGATTCCGGCGTCATGGGGTCGACGCGACGCACCGCGACGGTGTTCTGCGCGGTGATTGCGGTGACCACCGATGCGCCATGCACACCGTGGGCGGCAAAGGTCCGAAGATCGGCCTGGAGCCCTGCGCCGCCCCCACTGTCGGAGCCGGCGATCGTGAGGGCAACCGGCGGCGTCACCGCTCCCACCGCAGCTCGAACTCCTCGACCAGCGGTTGGCCCGGGCGAACGAGGTGCGGGCTCCGGTTGAAGGCATCGGGTGCGTCGGACTGCGGCTCCACACAGAGCGCGTGCTCGGGTTCGTCGTACACGACCCAATGATCACAGCTCGAGCGAAGATGCAGCGCACCGAGTCCCGGCCATCGCAGCACCGGCCCGCCCGTCACCGCCCGAAAGCAGTCGTCCCAGGGGCCCGCGGGCGGCGCACCGATCTTGCCATTCGGAATGCCGGCATCGTCGCGTGCGTACATCTCGGCGGCGGCGAACTCGAGTTCGAGCGGCGCACCCTCGCCGACCTGGCGCCGGAACCACGGGTGCCAGCCCACCATCGCCGGCATCTGTTGCTCCAGCGCATGGACCTCGAGGGTGAGACACAGCCGGGCCCCGTCCACGAGGACCTCCTGGCGGGCCTCGGCCGCGAACGGCCAATCGGGACCCAGCGACGCGAGCAGGCTCACGCTGTGATCGGTTCGGTCGGTGATCGTCCAGGGCCGGACATAGCCCGTGCCGTGAATGGCGTGGGGCGGAAGCCCGAGCGGGAGTTGCACCACGGTGCCGTCAAAGACGAACCGGCCGGCGCTCACCCGACCGGCCCACGGAACCATCGGGAAACTCCCCCACCGCATGGGATCGTCGACCGGGGTACCGGTGACCAGAATCTCGTGGCCGTCGGCGCGCAGCGACGACAGCCGACCGCCCGCCGCGGCGTCGACCTCGACGCGAAGCCGATCCGAGCTGATCACCGCGGTTGCAGCATCGCGGAACCCTGCGTTGATGGCTGCGTCGTCATCCACGTCGGGCCCTTCCGCCCGACCCAATCAGTCCGAACTCTCGTCGATCAGACCGATGTTGCCGTCATGGCGAAGGTACACAACCGCGCTGCGACCGGTTTCGGCATTGCGGAAGAAGTAGAAGTCGTGCTGGAGGAGATCCATCTGCAGGACCGCGTCCTCCGGTGACATCTCCTCGATCTGAAAACTCTTGGTCTTCACGATCTGGGCGATGTCGGGTTCGACCAGCGGTGAGACCCGATCGACAGTCGCGACCTCGCGGAGCGCTTCGCCATTGCCGTGGGTCTGGCGCAGCATCTTGGTCTTCAGCTTCTCGAGCTGGTGCTCGAGCTTGGCGACCGCCTTGTCGATGGCGACGAAACCGTCACGACCTTTGCCCTTGCAGCGCACGTGATGACCGTGACCCTCGAGCGTGATCTCGCAGATCTCTCGCTCGGCTATCCGGGGATTTCGTTCCTCGAAGAAGTGCACTTCGGCCCGCTCAAGCCCTTCAAGGTACCGCTCCAGCCGATTGACTTTCGTGTGGACGAGTTCCTCCAACCGAGGTGATACCTCGGTGTTCCGGGCGCTGATCATGACCTGCATACGAAGTGTGCACTCCTGTGTCATTGGTTGTGGGGCCGAGTTTGGCTGGGGCCAGTATGACAGCCGTCACACGGCTTGGGAAGCGATACGTTCAGCGGGCCGCCCGGTACGCGATGGCGCGACCGTGCAGCGGTGCAGCGAGTGCGGTCGACAACACCCGACCGGCATTACGCAAGGTGGAGCCGGTGGTGATGACGTCGTCGACGATGACGATCGGAGCGGAACCCAGTTCCGGCAATCCTCCGATGGCCCGTTCGCGCACGATGAAGCGCGGACCTTGGCGGCGCTCCGCCCGACTGCGCCCCGTTTGGGCGGCTCCGGCGGCGCGAGCAAGCGTCGGTATCACCGGCAGACGGGCGCTGCGCCCGACGGCTACGGCGAGCATGTGGGCTTGGTCGTACCCCCGGTGCCGCCGACGCGCGGCCGTGGTGGGAGCCCACGTCACCAGCGCGGTATCCGGTGGCAGCGACGCAGCCAGGGCTCGGCCCATCTCGGCGACTGCGGCCCGACGGTTGTCGAACTTGAGCGCCCGCACCATGGCGCGGCCCACACCCTCGTAATCGAAGATCGCCTGACACGACGCGAGGCCGGCGATCGGGGGAATGGGCAAGGGCGGGCGAAGGTTGCGCAGACACGCAGCACAGACGCCGCCGGCCGCGCCGGAATTCTCGACCCCACACCCCACGCACCGTTGATCGAACAGCGGGCGCAACACCCGTCCAAGAACCATGACCCCGACCCTACGGCGAGGGTCTGACGCGTTCGCCCCGCACTCCAAATGGGATCAGGACAAACCCTCAACTCGAGGTTTACTCTGACCCCAAACCCCAAAAAGGGGTCAGACCCCAAACCGCCAGAAGGGGTCAGACCCCCCGGCCGAGCAGCGAGGAACGAGCGGGCAACTCCAGCGAGGAGGGACCGACGAGCGGCTCCGCGCCTTGCGAGTCAGCAGCGCGAGTCGAGCCCGCCCTGCGGGCGGATCTCGCCTGCGCAGCGAATCAGTACCGGTAGTGGTCCGGCTTGTAGGGACCATTGACCGGCACGCCGATGTAGTCGGCCTGCTCGTCGGTCAACTCGGTGAGCTTCACGCCCAACGAATCGAGGTGCAGGCGAGCCACCTTCTCGTCGAGCGACTTCGGCAGCGTGGTGACCGTCTTGCCGTAGGACTCGGCATTGGCATGGAGCTCGATCTGCGCCAGCGTCTGGTTGGCGAAGCTGAACGACATCACGAAGCTCGGGTGACCGGTGGCATTGCCCAAGTTCAGCAGCCGACCCTCCGACAGCATGATGATCGAGTGCCCGTCGGGGAAGATGAACTCGTCGACCTGCGGCTTGATGTTGTTGCGCTGCACGTCCGACATACGGGACAGCCCCGCCATGTCGATCTCGTTGTCGAAGTGGCCGATGTTGCCAACGATCGCCTGATGCTTCATGCGGCCCATCAGATCGGCCGAGATGATGTCCTTGTTGCCGGTCGCGGTGACGAAGATGTCGACCTCTCCGATCACGTTCTCGATCGTGTTGACCTCGTACCCCTCCATCGCGGCCTGGAGCGCACAGATGGGATCGATCTCGGCGACGATCACCCGCGCCCCTTGGCCTTTGAGCGAGGCGGCGCAGCCCTTGCCGACGTCACCGAAGCCCAGCACCATCGCGGTCTTGCCGCCGATCATGACGTCGGTACCGCGGTTGATGCCGTCGACCAGTGAGTGCCGGCACCCGTAGAGGTTGTCGAACTTCGACTTGGTGACCGCGTCGTTGACGTTGATGGCCGGGAACAGCAGCTCGCCGGTTTCCATCATCTGGTAGAGGCGGTGCACGCCGGTCGTGGTTTCCTCGCTGACCCCACGAATTCCCGCCGAGATCGGCTCCCAGAAACCGGGGTGTGCCTTCTCGATCTCCCGCAGGCGGTCGAGGAAGACGACCCACTCGTCGCTGTTGTGCTCGTGAGCTTCGGGGACCTCGCCCTTGCGTTCGAATTCGAGGCCCTTGTGCACCAACATCGTGGCGTCGCCACCGTCGTCGAGGATCAGGTTCGGACCCTTGCCGTCGGGCCAGTGGAAGAGCTGCTCGGTCGCCCACCAGTACTCCTCCAGCGACTCGCCTTTCCAGGCGTACACCGGAGTGCCCGATGGCTTGTCGACCGTGCCGTTCGGACCGACGACCACCGCGGCCGCTGCGTGATCCTGGGTGGAGAAGATGTTGCACGAGACCCAACGCACGTCGGCGCCGAGCGCGGTCAGGGTCTCGATGAGCACTGCGGTCTGAATCGTCATGTGCAGCGAGCCGGCGATTCGGGCACCCTTCAGCGGCTGCGAATCGTAGTACTCGGCCCGGATCTTCATGAGCCCGGGCATCTCGTTCTCGGCCAGGTGGATTTCCTTGCGGCCGAATCCGGCCAGGTTGAGGTCGGCGACTTTGTAGTCCGCGTCGGTCAGTACGGTCATGGTTGTTGCTCTTTCCTACGCACGGGCGTGCGGTGCACGCCCTTTGGTGGTGAGACACACCGGTACCTCCGCCCGAGGGACGGAGACGATGGAGATGCTTGCGACTGCGCTGGTGGCAGCAGCATTTGCTTGAACAAGGCCCGGGCTGGGGTCAACTGACCCGCATCGGCAACAGCCCCGGTGTGTCGAACGTCTACGATACCGGTATTCGCGGCCGGGTCAGGAACCCGCGGGTACCGAGGCGATGAACGCGACGGCGTGCTCGTCGGTGGTGAGGCGGTAATGTCCGTGACTCGCCGGCACCCACACCACCTGGCCGGGCCCGAGTTCGACCCGCTCCTGGGGCGGCCGAGCGCTCGGCGCCTTGATCTCTGTCGTCCCGTGCAGGCTCAGCACGATCTCGCCCGAATGCAGCGGCCGGGCGATGGTTTGCTCCGGCACGACTCGGGTCAAGGCGAACTCGTCGATCGGTGCCTCGAAGGTGTGGACCGGCCCGACGGCGGTCTGGATCGGCACGTCGAACGGCGAGCAGTCGACGACCTCGAGGAGGTCGTCGATCGCGATGTGCTTCTGGGTGAGACCGCCGCGAAGCACATTGTCGGAGCTCGCCATGATTTCGATACCGACGCCGTCGAGATAGGCGTGCAGGTTGCCGGCGCCGAGAAACAGCGCTTGCCCCGGCGCCAGCGTGACCAGGTTCATCAGGAGTGCGACCGCGACGCCGGGGTCGCCCGGGTATTTGCCGGCCAGTCGTTGCACCCAGGCCTCGATTCCCGCAGGCACATCGGCCTCGGTCGTCGCCGCGACCACTGCAGTCACCAACTGCTCGGCCGGCCCGCGATCGAGGGTGAGGAGATACTGCAGCGCAGCGGCCACGCCGTCGGCGTCGGGAGACGCAACGAGGTGGTCGATGACCGGTTGGAGTTCCGGCTGGCCGAGGCCGCGCAAGCGAGGGATGGAGTCCTCGGCGTCGGCGAACCCGCACAGGGCTGCGAATGGGGTGAGGGCGCAGATGAGTTCCGGCTTGTGGTTGGCGTCGCGGAACGAGCGATCAGGCGCGTCGATCGGCACTCCGGCCAGTTCTTCGCGGGCGAAGCCGACCTCGGCCTGCGCGCTCGACGGATGGGCCTGCAAGGACAACGGCTCGGCTGCGGCCAGGACCTTCATGAGGTACGGCAAGCACCCGCCGAAGCGCCTGGCCGCCGCGCCACCGAGTTCACCCTGCGGATCGATCGCGATCGCCGCGCCGAGTGACAACGTCTCGCCGGCCCGCTCGAGTTGCGCCGCGCCGCGGTGATGGGCGCCCATCCAGAGCTCTGCGGCGGGCTCTCCTGACGGAATCTCTCCCATCAGCTCGGGGATCGCGGTGCGAGACCCCCAGGCGTAGGGCTGAATTGGGCAGCGAAGCCGGTCCACCGGCGCTAGCCGTCGACGGAAAACGTGGGTTCGATACCCTCGGCCTCGGCCTTGGCCATCAGACGATCGTGTTCAGCGTCATCGACCGCGGTCGCTTCATCGATCAACATCACGGGGATGTCGTCGCGCACGTCGTAGCGGCGCTTCAGGCGGGGGTTGTAGAGGGCGTTCTCGGCCTCGAAGTACAGCAAGGGCCCCTTGTCCTCCGGACAGGCCAGGATTTCGAGCAACTGCGGTTGTAGCGCCATCTGTTTCTCCGGTTTCAGGGGCGGGCGACGGGTAGGGAGCGACGGGGCGACGCGACCGCCGTGGTCACGCGAACAAGGGTCACGCGAACAAGGATCGTACTTCGGCGACGCGGGCGTCACACTCGGCCGGCGTGGCTGCTTCCAGGTTGAGGCGGAGCAACGGTTCGGTGTTCGACGCGCGCAGGTTGAACCACCAGTCGCCGAAGTCGACGGTGAGTCCGTCGAGCCGGTCTTGGTCGGCATCGGCATAGTGGGTGGCCACCTTCTCGATGACCACATCGGTGTCGTCGACCTTGGTGTTGATCTCGCCCGAGGCGGCATAGCGATCGACCGGCGCGACCAGTTCGCTGAGCGGCACCCCGGCCGCACTCACCATTTCGAGGATGATCAGCGACGCGATCAGACCGCTGTCGGCGCGGTAGTTGTCGCGGAAGTAGTAGTGGCCGGAGTGTTCGCCGGCGAACAATGCGCCGCTGTCGGCCATGACCTGCTTGATGTAGCTGTGCCCGACCTGGGTACGGACGGCGGTGCCGTGGCCCTCGGCGACGACCTCGGGCACGGACTTCGAGCAAATCAGGTTGTGCAGGATCGTCGCGCCGGGCGTCTTGGCCAACAGACCCTTGGCCACCAACGCGGTCGTGAGCGAACCGGAGACGCCCTGGCCCTTCTCGTCGACGAGAAACACCCGGTCGGCATCGCCATCGAACGCCAGGCCGAGGTCGGCGCCGGTCTCGAGCACGCGCGCGATGAGATCGCGCTGGTTCTCCGGTTGGATCGGATCGGCCGGGTGGTTGGGGAACGTGCCGTCGAGTTCCGGGTACATGATCTCGAGGTCGAAGGGCAGGTGTTGGAACACCGCCGGCACCACCAGGCCACCCATCCCGTTGGCCGTGTCGGCGATGATCTTCAGTGGCGACAGCGATGCCACGTCGACGAACGACAGACAGTGCTGGGCAAAGTCGTCGAGCAGCTCGATCTCGGTCACGGTGCCGGGCTCACCCTGGGGTTCGATGCCCTCGGCCACGAACTGCTCGGCCAGTGCTTTGATCTCGCCCATGCCGGTGTCGGCGCCGAGCGGCATGGCTCCGGCCAGGCACATCTTGATGCCGTTGTACTGCGCCGGGTTGTGCGATGCGGTGAAGACCGCACCGGGCTGGTTCCGAGAGCCGGAGGCGAAGTACATCATGTCGGTCGAGGCCAGCCCGACCAGCTCGACGCTGACGCCCTGGCTCGTGCAACCCTCGGTGAAGGCGGCCACCATGTCGGGGCCGCTCGGCCGCATGTCGTGGGCCACCACCACGGTGCGACCCCCGTCGGGATGATCGCGGACGAAGCGGCCGAATCCGGCGCCAATGGCGCGGGCACCGTCGACATCGAGTTGATCGGGCACCGTGCCACGGATGTCGTAGGCCTTGAAGATTGCGTCGAAGTCAGCCATTGGATGCCAGGCTACCGGTCAGGCCTGCGAGGTGAGGGACTCCAGCGACTCGATCGGGGGATAACCGCCGCCCCGGCTCCGGTGGCGGATGGTCAAGATGTCGCTGCCCAGCCGCCAGGTGTCGCGCACCAATTTCACGGTCGATCGCTCGCTGTTCTCGACCTCGACCGGCACTTCGGTCAGCGACAGTCGGTAGCGCTCGACCAGGTGCAGCAGCTCGATGTCGAAGGCAAAGCCGTCGATCGAGCCGATCGGGAAGATCGCTTCCGCGACATCGCCCCGGAAGGCCTTGAGCCCGCACTGCGTGTCGCGGTAGTGGCCGAGCAGAAGCACCTGGCTGGCCAGATTCACGACCCGACTACCGATACCTCGGATCCAGCTGGTCGGTGCCAGGGTGCGGGTGGCCACGTGGTGCCGGTTCCCGACCACGACGTCCCAGCCATCCTCGATGCCGGCCAGGAGCCGCCGCAGTTGGTCGGGGCCGTACGCCAGGTCGGCATCGAGAAAGGCTCGGGCACGACCGTGCGCCTCGAGCATGCCGGCGCGCACCGCGGCGCCTTTGCCCCGGTTCTCGGGAAACTCGATGACGAGATCGGCTCCGGCCGATCGCGCTGCGGCCGCGGTTCCGTCGGCCGAACCATCGTCGACCACGACAATCTCGAGATCTGAGGCCGCCAGACCTGAGTTGGCCGGATCTGGGACGCCCGGGTCCGGTTTCGTCTGGTGGGGCAGGGCGAGATCAGCCAGCTCGGACCGCAGGCGGTGCACGGTGGTCGCGATGCGATCGACCTCCTGATAGGCCGGCACGATCACCGAGAGGCGGGGCCCCTCGGCCGGCATCGGCCGGTTGGCCGGATGGCTCTGTTCATCATGGATGACCCGGAACATCAACGTGCGGTGTGCCACCGACCGCACTCCCGCGGCGACGAACACGGCGAGGACCTTGTCGGCCACCGAGCCGCCGGCGAGCAACAACACCGCGAGATCCGTCGCGCCCGACACGACGACAACGACCGAGAACACGCCGGCCCGTCCCAGCCAGCGCTGGGTCGGCCCCGGCCGAAGAGTGACCGCCCGATGCAGGCCGAACGACACCGCTGCGGCTGCGCTCAACGCGACGACGTCGGCGCCAAGGACGGTCCACCCCAGATCGCGCAGGACGTAGTACGACCCGATGTCGACCGCCGTCGCGACCGTGCCGACCGCCACGAACCGCCGAAGCTGGTCTGCTAGGAGTCGGGTGGGGGTGTCCACGACGTCCAGTCTGTCGGATCGTCTGCGTCGCTGTCGGCGGCGAGGGCCGGATCGTCCTCGTCGTCGCCGTCGCCATCGTCGTTGTCGCGACGAGGCGGCCGATCCCAGAGCGAGGACCCGGTGGCCGGTGCGGGGCCACGGTCGGGCACGACGCCCGATGATGACGGCACGACCGGTGGTGAGCGATCGCGGCCCGCGGTCGGACCGATCACCAGCTGGGTCCCTCCGTCAACGGAGTCGCCCACCGCGTCATCGGCTCGACGATCCTCCCAGTAGTCCCGGTTGAACGCCCGGCCGATGGGATCCCACAGCACGTAGTCATTGCGCAGCGGGCGGGTGAGCACGGTCAGGGCCAGCACCACTCCGAGCGCGGCCAACAAGTACGAACCCCACTCGACCCGGGTGCGACCGAAACTCAGTTCGACGTCGGTGCTCGTGGGCACCACGACCATCAGGTTGGGGGTGACCCGCCACGGCCCCTCGGCACCGCTCACGCTCCAGTTCGGGAAGTAGGAGACCTTCACCAGCACCGGTACCCCGACCTGGTCGACCGAGAAGGACAACCGGTCGATGCCGCTCTCGATATCGGAGATCTGCACCGGGTCGAGCGCGACGGTGTCGACCGGGGGCGCGGTGAAGTCCTGATCGATTTCACCATCGGAGCCGGCGGACGGCTCGGGGAGATCGACCCGCTGCCAGGAATCCGGCCCATCGGCACTGAACAACGGGGCCGTGTCGGGCGCGTCATTGAAGGTGTACACCCCGACATCGAGCCACTCGTCCTGATCGGCCCCGAGGCCGTCGATCACGACCGGTTGCACCGTGAGGGGTTCGACCAACGCCGCATCGGCCACCTCGAACACGACCCAGGGGGCCGACCCCCCGATCTCGGTGAGGTCGGGGTGCTGGCGGGCCGCCTCGAGCGCGACCTCGGAAAAGGCCAGGTAGTAGCGGACGCCGAGCAGTTGCATGTGGTCGACACCGGCGTCGATGTCGAACGGTCGATAGGGCAGGCCGCGCATCGGGCGCGACGGCCCGCCGACCCGGTCGGTCGTGCCGTCGTCCTTCTCGATGGATTGGGACGGCGCGGACAGCTCGGATTGCAGCAGGAAGTGATACGGAACCGTGGCCGACGACTCGAAGTAGAGGCCCTCCATCGAGCCGACACAGCTCTCGGTCCAGAAGGGCAGCAACATCATGGCCATCGTGGTGCCGTAGCGGTTCAGTTCGGGCGCGAACTCCCAGAACGCCCGGCCGCAGCCGGCCGGCGCATTCCCGATGTCACGCATCGTGGCCATGATGGCCCGGTATTCCTCCCAGCCGCCCCCGTTCGCGTTCCCCCGTCGAGCCTGGTAGCCGGTGAAGTTCCACTGGGCCCAGCCCGGTACGACGCTGCGATCGCTGGTCTCGATCGGGCCCCACGAGTATGTTCCGTCGTTGCTGCGCTGGCCGCCCGGTAGGGCACCGAGGGGCGCAGCCACCACAATGAAGACGAGCGCGGCGAGCACGACGGCTGCGGCGCCGTGCACCCAGCGGGCGGCGACGGCACCCAGGGGCTCACCCTCGCGGTCGTGCGCAATCACGGCCCGACCCACCGCGGTCACGAGCACACCGACCCAGACGAAGACGAAGAGCGGCGGCACCAAAGAACCGACGACGTCATTCTCGGTGCTGGATTCGACCAGCACGGCCAACCCGCCGAGGGGTATGCCGGCGATCAGAGCCAACAAGCCCGCGCTGGTGGCGCTGACCATGAGATCGCCGGTCGGGGTACCGACCGAGGCCCGAACCCGGGCGGCCAGGCTGTGCGCGACCAACCCCAGCCCGATGCCGGCGATCAGGTAGAGCGTGAGGTAGTAGGTGGGCAACAAGCGGGCGTTCCAGATGTCGCGCGTCGGCAGCGCTTCGGCGAACTCGCGCCACATGAACCACACCGCCAGCAGCCCGGACGAACCGGCCAACACGACGCCCAGCCGATTGCGCTTCACGATCGAGACCAGCAGCCCGAACACCGCGAGCCCGAACACGATCTCGAGTGGCGGACTGTCGCGCAGGATGTCGGCCGGGTTCAGCGAGTTTCGGGTGATCAGGGCGTTCACGTATGCGTCGATACCGTCGCCGCTCGTGCCGCCGATGCGGTCCCAACCCATGTCGTTGAGGTAGTCGCGACGGGCAAAGAAGGGGCCGGTCCAGAACAGCGAGATCAGCACCGCGACCGGGCCGACGGTGAGCACCCACGCAAAGGCGGTGGCGCTCATCCGCACCAGCAACAACGAGAGCAGGATCGTGGCGAGGAACATCACCGGGATCAGGTGACACAACGCGACCAGAGCGAGCACGAACGCCCCGGATCGGCGGTATTGGCCGGTCTCGGTGCCGCGCACCGCCAGTCCGATGAACACCAGCGACAGCGACAGGCTGATGACGAAAGCGAACTCGCCGGCCATGGTCGACATGGCGTTGCCGCCATAGATGTTGAAGGACCGATCGAAGATGAACGGCAGGGTGGCCACCGCGGCCATGGCCGGCACCGGAAAGGGCGCCCGGGCCAGGTGGGCCATCGCCCACGCTGAAATCGGCAGGGTGACCAGACCGCTGATCGCGATCAACTTGAACGCGACGCCGTAGGGAATCGAGATCACCGCGAGCGCCGCGATGGCGAGGAGAACCGCGACCAACTTCGTGCGGCCGGGGAAGGTCTGGCGTTCGGCCAGGTAGATGAACAGCGCGCCGGACACGACCAGCACGAGCACCGACAGCACCGGACCGCTGACGATGCCGGCGTTCAAGAAGACGATCGCAAGCGCGGGCAGCACCATGTAGAACTGGAAGGCGGGAAAGCCGGCGTACCAGTCGGGCGTCCAGCCGCTGATCTTGAAGTTGGGCAGTAGTTCGTCGCGCAGATAGGCGGGGCCCCAGACATGGGCGCCCATGTCGCCGCCGGTGGGCAGGGAGTCGCGGAACACGTACTGCGGGTGCATCTCGACGAAGACGAGAATCGAGCAACCGGCGACGATGGTCAGGGTGATCCAGAACTCGATCGTGCGCGTCGATGCCCATTCGGCGAAATGGGCACCGAACGGCGGTCGACCCGATGCGTCATCGTCGGTGAGGACGGGGGGCCGGGACGAGGGTTCAGGTTCGGACGACTCCGCGCCAAGCGCGGCGTCATCGTCGGTCACGATGGACATTCACCGCTATCGTCGCACGCCGGCGCGCCAAACGGGCGCCACACTGGCGGATTCTGCCGCTGAACGACGGCGACGAACGACCTACTCTTGCAGCAGGCGGCTGTTGCGGCGTGGTACGTCGGTTTCGCTGAGTTCAGCCAGGACCGACCGCAGCGCGGTGGTGTCTCCCTCGGCGACCCAGACCCGGAGGTCGCACGTGCTGCACGAATACATCGTGCGCATGCCACTGGTCACCCGCAGGCTGATCGAGACCATGGGCCCCGTGCACTGGGCGCACGCCGTCGTGTTGGACTTCTTTGCTTCACCGGCCATCGCTGAACGCTCCGTCGTACTCGCCCGGGTAGAACGTGAACTCCATCGACCGCGATCGGCCGGACATGAGCGGTTGTGGATATGAGTCGCCCGTCTAGAGCAGCACCAGGGAGAGCGCAGTGACCGCGTTGAAACCGGCGTGGGTCATGATCGCCGGGCCGAGGCGATCGCTGCGTTGGGTCTGCACCGCGAGCACGACACCGAGCACGAAGAGCCCGATGAACTGCACGAGTTGGAAGTGCACCGCGGCGAAGATCGCAGCCGAGACGCCGACCGCAACCCAGTCGGGCACCAGTTCGCGGAGCGCGCCGAACACCAGGCCGCGGAAGAAGAGTTCCTCGGCGATCGGGGCCACGACAACGACCATGACGACGAAGGCCACGACCCCCCAGCCGTTCGCGGTCGCGGCCAGCCGCCGAGCCGGCTCGCCCACGTCGGCTTCGCCGAAGACCTCGAAATAGACGAGGTACAGCAAGTAGAGCACGACCACCTGCATGACCACGCCGAGCAGGAGTGAGTTCAGATCGGCGAGCCGGACTCGGAAGCCGAACGCGCCGGCGATGGTGGCCCCGGCCAGCGAAGCCAGGAACATCGGCACGCCGATCAGCGCGATCCACTGCGGGACGTTGAAGGCAAACGTCCACTGGATGGGAATGGCCGGGTTCTCGAACGGAAGATCCTGATGGAACTGGCCGGCCACCCGGCCGATGTCGGAACCGACCCCGGTCGGGGTGAACAGGTCGTAGCCGAGGATCCCGGCCAACACGACGGCGAAGACGGCCGACACGAACGCCCCGAACACCCAGCCGACGAGACCGATGCCGAGCCGGATGTCGGCCCGGATCAACCGGGAGCGAGCGTCGGCGCCAAGCGAGGGATCAGCCACGCCGCGATCGTACCGCCCGCCCGGCGGTTGACCGCGGGTTGCCTCTTCGAGGCGCTAGCTGGCCTGGGAGATGCCGAGCGGAAGCATCGGCAGTTTGAAGGCGGCCCGACGATCGTCGAGCATCCAGCCGACCGGTGGGGTGGTTCGGTCGGCGTGCATCAGGCACAGGTCGTGGTCCATGGGATTGACCTCGACGGTCAGAACATCGAGCCACACGGTCTGCTCGGTGTAGCTGAAGGTCATGGTGGCCGCAGCCGGATTGGTACAAGTGGGTCGAGCGCAGGGGCGTTCCATGGCAGAAAATCGTACTTTTCGGCGCGGATCCATCGGTGGATGCCCGTTCACGCGAACGGAAACCGGCCGCGGATGCCTACGATGGGAGCCATGGCGCCCGACTCGCCTCCTCCCCCACCTCCTCCGCCACCGTCGCCGAACCGGCGCGGCCCCGGTGCCAATCGCATCGACCCGGGCTGGCCCCGTTGGGCCCTCTGGCTCGCCCTCGGCACCTTGACCCTCATCGTGGTGATCTCCTTGACCGCGCCGGGCAACAACGGCGACACGATCACCTACAACCAGTTCCTCGACGCGGTGGCGGCCGGCGATGTCGAATCGGTCGAGATCAACACCGAGAACGGCAAAGTGGTCGGCGTCTTCGACGACGGCGAGAAGTTCAACACCGTCGGGCCCGACGAGCTTTCCGCCGACGACATCGACGCCCGCTTCGGCGATCGGGTCGAGGTCACCCTGGTCCGGCCCGAGCCCGGGCTGTTGGCCCAGTGGTTGCCGCTGATCCTGTTCTTCGGATTGTTCTTCTTGTTGATGATCTACCTGCAGCGCCGGGCCCAGGGTCAGATGAGCGGAATCATGAACGTCGGGAAGTCGAAGGCCAAGACCCACTCGAGTGAAATGCCCGGCACGACGTTCGACGACGTCGCCGGGTACGCCGGGGTGAAGCAGGAGATCACCGAGGTCGTCGATTTCCTCCGCCGTCCCGAGAAATACGGCTCGATCGGTGCTCGTACCCCCAAGGGGGTGCTGCTGGTCGGCCCGCCGGGCACCGGCAAGACCCTCATCGCTCGCGCCGTGGCCGGCGAGGCCGGCGTGCCGTTCCTGTCGGTCACCGGCTCGGACTTCATGGAGATGTTCGTCGGCGTCGGCGCCAGTCGGGTGCGCGACCTGTTCGAGACGGCCCGCAAACACGGTCGGGCCATCATCTTCGTCGACGAGATCGACTCCATCGGCCGCAAGCGCGGGGCGGGCCTCGGTGGCGGCCACGACGAACGCGAGCAGACCCTCAACCAGATGCTGTCCGAGATGGACGGCTTCGAGGCATCCGAGGGCATCGTCATGATGGCGGCCACCAACCGGCCCGACATCCTCGATTCCGCGTTGTTGCGCCCCGGTCGTTTCGACCGTCAGGTCGTCGTGCCGCTCCCCGAACTCGAAGATCGCCGGGCCATCCTCTCGGTGCACATCAAGGGCAAGAAGATCGCCGAAGACGTCGATCTCGATGTCGTCTCCCGGGGCAGCCCGGGCATGTCGGGCGCCGACCTGGCAAACCTGGTCAACGAAGCCGCACTGTTCGCGGTGCGCGAAGGCGCCGATCACGTCTTCATGCGTCATTTCGAGCAGGCTCGCGACCGCATCATCATCGGCCAGAAGCGCGACTCGATGGTCATGAGCGACCAGGAGAAGGAACTGACCGCCTATCACGAGGCCGGCCATGCCGTCTGCGCGGTGGTGCAACCCAACGCCGACCCCCTGCACAAGGTCACCATCATTCCCACCGGAATGGCCCTCGGCGTCACGATGCAGCTCCCGGCCGAAGACCGCCACGGCTACCAGCAGGATTACCTCCGCGACCGCCTGGTGGTCATGATGGGCGGGCGGGTGTCCGAGCAACTGGTGTATGACCAGGTGTCGACCGGCGCCAAGGGCGATCTCGTCAGCGCGACCCAGATGGCCCACGCCATGGTCTCCGAATGGGGCATGAGCGACCAGGTCGGGCCCATGGCCTGGGGCAACAACGAGCAGGTCTTCCTCGGCGACGGCCTCATGGCCAGCCGCGAATACTCCGACGAGATGGCCCATGTCATCGACGAAGAGACCCAACGCATCCTGCGCGAAGAGGAAGAGCGCTGCCGTCAGACGCTCACCCGTCACCGCAAGGCGCTCGATCTCGTGGCCCGCTCGCTGCTCGAGCACGAGACGATCAGCGGCGAGGAAGTCGAGCGGCTCATCAAGGTGGCCGATGAGGTGCCACCACTGGCCGATCCCACGACCGTGCCCGCTCCCCCGCCGCCACCGCCCGACATGGCCACCCATCCCGATCCCCGCGACCGCTAGCGCCCTGATCGTGGAACGCCTGCTGATCGTCGCCGTCGTCGTGGCTCTCGCCGGCGTCGTTGCGTTCATCGCCAACCGCCGCGACCCCGACGCCCCCGTCCGGACCGGATATGCGGTACCCGACCAGCTTCGCCGGGCCGACTTCGACCGGCCCGAATCTCCATGGCTCGTCGCCGTCTTCACTTCGGCGACGTGCAGCTCGTGCGCCAAGGTCTGGGAGGCGGCCCGCCACCTCGACTCCGATGAAGTCGTGGTGCAGGAAATCGAAGTCGGCCAGCGCCGAGACCTGCACGAGCGCTACCAGATCGACGCAGTTCCCATGGTCGTGATCACCGACGCCCGAGGCACGACCAAGGAGTCATTCCTCGGCCCGCCGTCGACGTCGGAGTTGTGGGCCACGATCGCCGCCCTACGCGACGCCGCCGAGAACGCCTGACCCCTTGGCCTGATCACCTCGAGCGGTGCGGCCACTCCATCTCATACGTCGAGCTCGTCACTCGACAACCGCGATGGTGTCGGCGAGCGGCACGGCCAGCGCGGTCGATCGGCTGCTGAAGCCGACCAGCTCGCGCTCGACGACCACCGGCGAACTGGCATCGAGCAAGAGGGTGCCGGGCCCGTTGAGGTAGTCGCCCAGGTCGACGACGGCCCGGCCACTCGAGGGCAACTCGAGCTCGGCGACGACGGTGCCGTCGAGCCGGGTGACGGTGGCTTGCACGATGGTCTCGGCCAACGGGTTCAACACCGAGAAGGTCGACCGCGACGGATCGGCCAACCCGACGTCGATGGCCCACACCGTGGCGGCCAGCGGGCTGCCGATGGTGGAGGACAGTCCGTCCTCGGCGCCGACGACGACATCGAAGCGTTCGGCCACGATGGGAATGCCGTTCTGCGACCGCACGATCAACGAGTAGTCGGTCACCCCCTCGAGGATTCGCCCGTCCTCGGTGTCGGGTCCGAACGTCAGTTGCACGCTCTGGCCCGGTCGAATTCGCCGCTCGACCGGTTCGACGGCCCGATCAGGGCCCACGAAGAACTCGATGTCGATCTCCGCGATCTCCTCGCTCGGGTTGGCCACCACGATGGCCGTCGTGCGGTCGGCCGATGCCGACGCAACCGGGAAATACGCGACCTGGCTCGGACGGGACGCACCGGCGCTCACGCTCAGGCCCTGCCGCCCGGCGGTGCCATCGAGCAGCAATGCCCGCTCGACCACCAGCCGGCCCGAGCGGGCCCGCAGGAACGTCGATGCCTGGACACGATCGGCGACTTCCTCGTCGACGCGCAGCAGCCGGCTGGAGCGACCCGGGATGACGAGCGCCTCGTACGCCCGCGGGTTTCGGCCGCCGGCGTCGGTGAAGAACGTGATATCGGCCACCGCGGTCTCCGGGAACGGATTGAATACCACCAGCGTCATCTCGGCGTCGTCCGCGGTCGCGCCGGCCGGGAAGAACCATCCGTCGGCGCCGCTGGTGATGCAGGGCCGCCGGTCGGCCGCACCCAGTTCGGGGTCGATCGACTGATGCTCGACCAAGACACCCCCGCCACCGAACTCGGCGACCAGCGACACCGGAACCTCCCGATCGACGAGGTTCACCGGGACGACGTCGCGGCGCTCACCGGGGCCAAGCGTGATCGATTCGACCGCCGGTGCTCCGGGCGCCAGCCGGGAGTCGGCCACGACCGGGTATGCGGTGACCAGCCCGGTTCGCGGTTCCTGGGTGAGGTTGACGAGACTCACCGTGTCGTCCGCCTGCAAGGACGCAGCGGCGCAATACCAGGTCGTACCGGCCGCCGAGGCCCGATTGGCCACCGCCAAGCCCGGCTCGATCACCGCGGTGACCGCGATCGGCCTCGGGCGTTCGCGCTCGTCGTAGACCACCGCGCCGACCAGGAGGGCGGGCACCAGCAGCAGGGCGGGAAGGCGGAAGCCGTTCACCGCTTCGCCCCCGCGCGGGCCATCCGCTTCGCAGCCTTGGGTCGGGGCACCCGACGGAGCCAGAACACCGAGATGACGAAGGCCCAGGCGACCAGTTGACCGATCAGCGCCGCCCGGCGGGTGGCGGGTGTGCGGTAGAACAACTCGGCATCACCTTGCACGGTCGGCGTGAACCGATTGGCCCAGCCGAATCCCTCGGTCCGTACCGATGTCTGGCCGTCGACGGTGAGCCGCCAACGGTGGTCGGCCGCCGTCGCCATGTGAACGTCGGCGCCGGGCGAGAACGGCCCGGTGAATCGATTCGGGTGTTCGGTGTTGGTCAAGACCGGTTCGGTATCAGCGGGGTTCGGGGTGTCGTCGGAGCCCGGCGGAACCGTCGCTCGGGCCGCAATGAACGCGTCGTTGCGGTACAGGCGAACCGAGCGGTTGATGCCCTCGATCCGCACCAGGTCGAGTTGCTGAGCCAAACCACTGCGGAGTTGACCGGTGGCCGGGCTCTCGGCCGAGGACCGGGTGGCGAACGGCGCCGGCGCGTTCGCTTCGACCAGGACGACATACCGCACGCCCATCGGCGCCAGCGCTTCACCGAGCCGGCCGGACCGGCCATCGGTGGCCCGCTGCACCGCCGACAACACCCGGCGGGTGTCGTTGTCGAGCGGAGCCAGCACCTGGTCGCGGCCGGTCGGGCCACCGTTCTCGGTGAGCCCGAACGAGCTGTGGGCATCGATGTCCCAGCTCGCTACCGGCAAGAGTTCGGCATCGCCGAGCCACAGAACCCGGTACGGCACGTCGTCGGCGGCGAAGAGTTCGCGGTACTCGTTGGCGAAACCCCGCTCTGGCGCATTCCATCCCCCATCCACCGCGGCGACCACCAGCGGAACTCCGCCGAGCAGCACGCCGGCGAGGGCCACGCCGGCGCCGATCTGCCGCCAGCCGAATCGATGCCGACCGAGATCGTGCTCGAACGCCGGCACGGCCATGGCCGAAGCGAGGGCCAGACCGAAGCCGGCGACCGCCAGCGGCACCTCCGGTGCGGGTAACGCAACGTCGAGCGCTCCCCACTGATCGGCCCAGGCCACCGCCCAGCCGGCCACGGTTACGAACCACCCGCGCACCGCCCAAACCAGCCGCCACCCGCGGCCCAGCAGAAGGGCAAAGACCGCCGGGGCCAACAGGGCGAACGGCAGCCAGGTCGACGTGAAGGGTCCGGTGTCGAAACGAAGCAGTTCCAGCAACGTGATATCGCCCGGTCCGGTGCGACCCGAACCGCCGATCGGCGCCCATTGCACGCCGTTGTGCAGGAACGCGATGGAGCCGGGAAGATGCAGCGCGACACCGCCGGCCGCGCCCAGAACAAGCACGAGCGCGATCCGAGGTATACCGCGCAAGCTGCCGACCACCAGTGATCCGACGACCACGCCGACGAGGACCAGAAGCGCCGCCGCAACGACCAGGGG
>JABDJW010000237.1 GCA_013002375.1 Acidimicrobiales bacterium
CGGTACGGCCATCGCCGGCGTCGGCGCGGGCGCGTTCCTCATAACGTTGCTCGGCAACCTGATCCAGATGCCTGATTTCGCCAGCGTGCTGGGGGCCATGATCGGCCTCGGCGTCGGCATCGACTACGCCCTGTTCATCATCACCCGGGTGCGCGAGTCCATGCACGAGGGCCGCTCTCCAGAAGATGCCGTGGCCGATGCCATGGATACCGCGGGGCGAGCGGTGATGTTCGCCGGCGTCACCGTCGTCGTCTCGCTGCTGGGCATGCTCACGATGGGTCTGGCCTTCGTCTCCGGATTGGGGCTCGGGGCGGCGGCGACCGTGGCCATGACCATGCTCGCATCGCTCACCTTGTTGCCGGCCATGCTCGGTTTCGTGGATGACCGCCTCGAGATCACCCGCTGGCGTGGCCTGGTGGCCGCCGGCCTGGTGTCGGTTGCGCTGCTCGGCGCCGGCCTGTCCCTCCAGCCCCTCCTGTTCGCCGGGCCGCTCGCCGTGCTCGTGCTGCTGGTCGGCTCCTTCTGGGGTCCCTTGAAGAGGCCGGTCCAGCGCCGCCCCGAACCCGATCGTAAGGACACCTTCTGGTACCGCTGGAGCCGAGTGATCCAGGCCCGCCCGTGGCGAGCTGCCCTGGGCGGAACCGCCATCCTGCTGTTGCTGTCGGCCCCGGTACTGTCGCTTCGGCTCGGGTTCTCCGACGAGGGCAACTTCCCGGCCGACACCACGACCCGTCAGGCCTACGACCTACTGGCCGAGGGCTTCGGGCCCGGATTCAACGGACCGTTGATCGTGGCTGCCGAGGTCGGCGATCCCGCCGGTGCGGCTGTGCTGGTGCCGCTGGCCAACGCCATCGCCGAGACACCCGGTGTGGCCTTCTCAACCCCACCGATCCCGCCCGACCCCACCGCGGCCGCCCCGCCGCCGGCCGCGATCATCCGGGTCATCCCCACCACCGCTCCAGAGGACGAAGCCACCAACGACCTCGTCCGCACCCTTCGGGAAGACGTCGTTCCCGCCGCGGTGGGCGACGCATCGGTCGAGGTCTACGTCACCGGCTTCACGGCCTCGGGCATCGATTTCACCGACTACCTCGCGGGCCGGTTGGTCATCTTCTTCGGCGCGGTGCTCGTACTTTCGTTCCTGTTGCTGATGATGGTCTTCCGGTCGGTGCTCGTGCCGCTCAAGGCGGTGATCATGAACCTGCTGTCGATCTCGGCCGCCTACGGCATCGTCGTCGCCATGTTCCAGTGGGGCTGGGGTTTGAGCGTGGTCGGCCTCGACAAGGGAGCACCGATCGAGCCGTTCATCCCCATGATGCTGTTCGCCATCGTGTTCGGCCTGTCGATGGACTACGAGGTGTTCCTGCTGTCCCGCATCAAGGAGGAATACGACCGCACCGGCGACGCCGTCGAATCGGTCGCCGATGGGCTGGCTGCCACGGCCCGGGTCATCAGCGCCGCCGCGGCCATCATGGTCGTCGTGTTCGGCAGCTTCCTGTTCGAACCGAACCGCATCGTCAAGATGTTCGGGTTCGGTTTGGCCACGGCGGTGTTCCTCGATGCAACGTTCGTGCGCATGCTGTTGGTGCCGGCCACGATGGAATTGCTGGGTGAACGCAACTGGTGGCTGCCCAAGTGGCTCGATCGTCTACTCCCCGACATCAACGTCGAGGGTCCGGCCCATCACGAACCGGTCGAAACGGCCGAGAAGAAGGCGCGGAGCGCGGCCTAGACTGGGCCCATGGCCTACCAAGCGCCGGAGTATCACCCCGCCTTCGAGGAATACTGCGAGACGATCTTCGAGTTGGCCGAAGACGGCGTCGAGGTCATTCAGGCCCGGATCGCCGAACGGCTCGAGGTTTCTCGGCCCGCGGTTTCGGAGATGGTCCGGAAGCTCGAGAAAGCCCGCCTGGTTTCGATTCAGTCAGGCACGATTGCGCTCACCGACGACGGCTCCGCACTGGCCCGGCAGGTGGTGCGTCGCCACCGATTGGCCGAACGGTTCTTGACCGATCTGCTCGGCCTCAGCTGGGCCGACGCCCACCACGAAGCCGGCAAGTGGGAGCACGTCATTTCACCGGTCGTCGAGGACGCGCTCGTGCGGGTACTCGACGACCCCACGACGTGCCCCCACGGCAACCCCATTCCCGGCTCGGACTATGAACGGCCGGCCAACACCGCGGTGCTGAGCGGCCTGGCGGTGGGTAGCTCCTTCACGGTGCAGCGGATCCCCGAGGAGCTCGAGTTTCGGCCTGGGCTGCTCGAGTTCTTGGAGGACGCGGCGCTCGTTCCCGGCCGGTCCGGGGTGGTGACGGCGATGTCTCCCGACGGTACGACCACGGTCGAGGTTGCGGGCCAGCACGTCGGCGTGGGCGCCTTTGCCTCGGATCGCATCCTGGTGACGACTTAGCCGACCTCGGCCAACGCGGCGGTCACGTCGATGCACCTCTGATCACCCTCGTCGATGACCCGGTGATCCCGGTCCGCGGCCACGGCACAGAGACGGGTGGCGTCGCCCCGGGCCGCCGGCGCGGTGGCGCCCCCGGTGGTGAACCCGGTGGGCGAAGCCGATTCGGTCCACAGGCCCTGGGCGACATTGCGATCGCTGGCGTCGTCGCTCACCTGGGCCGGGGTGAACGTGTCCCAGTAGATGTGGAGGTGATTGCGGTTGGCGTTGGGAACGAAGTTCGCGGTCCAGGTGAGGGTCAGCTGCTCGCCGTCGACCGTCGCCGAGACGAACTCGACCACACAGCCCTCGTCGGCGGGGCAGGTGCTCGAGGTCGGTGGTTCATCGTCGGCAAAGCGACTACCGCATGCGCTCGCGACGAGCGCCAGCAGCATTCCCCCGGCGAGCCAGCGGTGCGGTGAACGAGCGGGCACGGCCCAACGCTAGCGCCGTGGCGTTCTCCAATCGGGTGGCACCGGGCTCAGCTCGGGTGACACCCGGCCAGGAAGGCGTCAGCCTCATCGGGGTGCTGCAGCCGATGCACGGTGGCGTGGGCCCACTGCGGCCCGGCCGCATGGTCCTCGTAGAGGGCCCGGTACTTCTCGAAGTGGGTCCACGACCACCGGATGATGTTGTGTTCCGGGTCCCACCGCATGAAGTTCGACCACGGTTCACGGTTGCCGTTCCACAGTTCTTCTCGGGTGACGGTTCGGCGCAGGGTGCGGGCGATCAGCCGGCGCATGATGAGCGGACGCTCATAGTCGAGCCAGACAAACGTGTCGGCCCTGGGGTGCAGAATGTCGTGCACCGAACCGTAGTTGCCGTCGGTGATCCACCGGCCGCCGGCCGGGAAGGTCTCGGCAATGATTCGGCGGAACTCCGGCAGGGGCCGCTCGGTCCAGCCGGGGAGGTGGAACAGTTCGTCCTGCTCCGTAAACGGCAGTTCGAGCGCCCGGCTCAGGGCTCGGGCCAGCGTTGTCTTACCGGCCCCGGATGACCCGATCACTACCACGCGCTGCACCCCACCACTCTCGCGCGTGTCGGCGTTTCGACGGGCGGGTCACGGCATTCCACGTTCAAACGTGGCCTGATCGACCGGGCTGACTAGGGTGTCGGACACCCGTCGCGCGAGCGAACGGTGGCAGAAACCAGGCCCAGCGAAAGAGAGCCAATGAGCTTTGCTGATTACGAGATGGAATCGATCACCGGAGAGCAGGTGAACTTCGACAGCTTCGGCGAACAGGCAGCCCTGATCGTCAATGTTGCGAGCGCTTGAGGCCTCACCGGCCAGTACGCAGGTCTGCGTACGCTCCACAATGACACCGACGGCCTCCAAGTACTGGCCTTCCCGTGTAACCAATTCGGCGGACAAGAACCGGGCACCAACGCCGAGATTCTCGAGTTCGCCCAGTCGAACTACGACGCCAACTTCCCGATGTTCTCCAAGATCGAGGTCAACGGCGAGAACGAGGCACCCCTCTACACCTGGCTCAAGGCCGAGCAGCCGGGCGAAGGCGACACCGCCGACATCACCTGGAACTTCGAGAAGTTCCTCGTCAATGCCTCCGGCGAGGTTGTCGCTCGGTTCGCACCACCGGTGACTCCGGAGGAAATCGCCGAGCAGCTCCCGAACCTGCTCTAGAACACGAAGGTAATCGCGGTGATCTCGTCACCGGGACCGAGATCGAGAACCGTCGCGCCGGCGCGGTTGGGACCACCCCACCACCGGCTCGAGCCGCCGGGCGGCGTGGCGACGATCTGATACCGGCCCTCGGGCAAGCGATCGAACCGGAACCCGCCACGGGTGTCGGTCTTCACCCACATCAGCGGCACCCAGGGTGATTCGACGCGGTACAACGCAACGGCGGCGGCCGGTATGGCCCCGCCGCTCGGAGATTCGACCGAGCCGGTGACCGTGGCTTCGGCTTCGAGTCGTTGCTCGCCGATGACCCGGCTACTGCCGTCGCCGCGGAGCGTGATGCGGTCGGCGTCGGCGCGCGTCCGCTGGTCGAACGTCCACTCCAGGGCATAGCCCGATCCGGCCGGGGGGTAGAACAGCAACCGGTAGCGGCCACCTGGGATGTCCGCCAGGTTGAACTGCCCATCGGCCCCGATCACGGTGAAGGCGGTCGGCACGTAGCCGTCTCGGTCGCGGTAGGCGAGCACGAGCGTACCGGCGAGATCGGGCTCGGTGCTGCCTCGAATATCGCCGGGAACCGCCTCGAGCACCGACATCGTTCGTCCGAACTGGTTTGACTCGACGTCGGGATCGACCTCCGGGGTCGACGATGTCACGCTCGCGGTGAGTCGCACCTCGCCGAGAGACCGGGCGGTGAGGAGAAGCGAGGCGTCGGTTCTGAACGAGCCGGCGAGGATCGAATCCCATCGGCACTCGACCTGGGTGTCGACATGCTCACAGTTGTCCAGGCTCGGATCGTCGATCGCGATATCGAGCGTCGGCGGTATGTCGACCGTGAGCAACACATCGTTCGCGGTCGCCGGCCCGAAGTTGGTGACACCGAGATTGAAGGCGAACGGCACATCCAGGCGAAGGGTGGGAGTGAAG
>JABDJW010000282.1 GCA_013002375.1 Acidimicrobiales bacterium
GCCCTGCCCTCAGCCCACGCCCAAGCCGATTTCGTCGACGAGCCGGTGATCAGCAATATGGCGGTCACCACCTCCATGGATTGGCTGCCCGACGGACGCGCACTGATCGGCAGCAAGTGGGGGAAGATCACGCTGGCCGATCCGGCCAATGGTTCGGCCTCGGACTACTTCACACTCGACGTCGACTCCGCCGGCGAGCGCGGCCTGCTCGACATCCTGGTCCATCCCAACTTCAGCCAGAACAACTATTTCTATGCCTACTACTCCGCACCGAACACCACTCGACTGACGATCGAACGCTTCACGTTCACCGGCAACGGCGGCGCCGATTCGGGTTCCGGCGTCGTGCTCTGGCAGAACCCCGGGCCGACGCATGCCCAATTCGGCCAATACCACATCGGTGGTTCGCTCAACATCGGGCCCGACGACAAGTTCTACCTGACGGTCGGCGACGGCTACGACGGCAACAACGGCCAGGATCTCACCACCGTGTTCGGCAAGGTGCTGCGCATCAACCAGAACGGTTCGGTTCCGGCCAGCAACCCGTTCCACGACGCCGGCGGCCCCAACATCGACGAGATCTGGGCCTACGGCCTCCGCAACCCGTTCCGCGCCTCGTTCGACGACGTCACCGAGCGGTTCTTCATCGGCGATGTCGGCGGCAACGTCGCCAACGAAGCCTACGAAGAGGTCAACATCGGCCTGGCCGGCAAGAACTACGGCTGGGCGCTGTGCCAGGGCCCACTCGGGCCGGGCAACATCGGCCCCGACTGCCCCAGCAACGTCGACATCGAACCGCCGATCCACTTCTACGCCCACGATCCGGGCGGGGCCTGCTGCCAGAACGCCTCGATCACCGGCGGCGAAATCATCCGCAGCACCGCGCTGCCGAACGAGATGTGGGGCGCCTACGTCTACGGCGACTACGCCCAACGAGAACTGCGCTACCTCACGTTCAACCCCGACGGCAGCGTCGCCTCCGATCAACAGCTCATCGACCTCGACCCCCAACAACCGGTCTGGATCGATGTCGGCCCCGACGGCCACATCTACTACCTCGACTTCGTCTACGGCGGGAACAACAGTGAGCTGCGGCGAGTGCGCTACACCGGTACACCGAACCAACCGCCCACCATCGGCACCGCGAGCGCAAGCCCGACCTCGGGCGGTGCGCCCCTGACCGTGACCTTCAGCGGAGCGGCCGCCGACCCCGACGACGATCCCATCACCTACTCCTGGGATTTCGGCGACGGCAGTTCGAGTGCCAATCCCAACGCGACCCACACCTACGCTGCGGCCGGCACCTACACGGCTCGCCTGACCGCAACCGCCAACGGCGATTCGGTGTTCTCGGACCCGATCACCATTCAGGCCGGTAGTGCACCGGTGGTCACGATCACGTCGCCGCTGCCGACCGACATCTTCGACGCCGGCGACACCCTCGACCTCAGCGCCACCGCGACCGACGATGGGCCTCAGAACGAGCTGACTTACCGGTGGGACGTCCTCCAGGTCCACGACGATCACACCCATCCGCGCACCGGCAACAACGGGCTCAGCGGCGCGTCCACGACGTACGCCATCGCGACCGACGGCCACGACTACACCGGCGACACCAGCATCCTGGCCATCGTCACCGTGACCGACGGCGACGGCCTCTCGACGGTGGCCGAGGTCGAGATCGAACCCAACCGCCGGGCCATTGGTGTCGAGAGCTCCGATCCTGCGGTCTCGACCGTTCGGGTGGACGGCATCAATCAGAGCCTTCCCTTCACCATCGATACCGTCACCGGATTCGAACATGAGATCGAAGCGCTCGATCAGCCGTGCGGCGCCCCCAACCCGCGCCAGTGGGCCGGCTGGAGCACGGGCGCCGCGCAGGTGTTCGACTACACCGTGCCGGCATCCGACGAGACGCTCACCGCCGACTACTCGACGCCACCTTGTTCGGTGAAGATCGTGCCCGGATTCGTCGTGGTAACCGAGGGCGACTCGGGCACGCAACCCGGTCTCGTGCCGGTCACCCTGTCGGAGCCGTCGAATCAGGTGGTCACTGTTCAGTGGACCACGGTCGGCCTGTATGCCGAAGCGGGTGCCGACTTCCTCAATGCATCCGGCACGGTGAACTTCCAGCCCGGGCAGACCAGCAAGTTGGTGAACATCCCGATCGTCGGCGACACCGAGACCGAGACCACCGAGTATGTCGTCGCCTGGTTCCACAGCCCCACCAATGCGCAAATGGGCGGCTTCTGGGGGCTCGGATTCGTGGTGATCGAAGACGACGACCAAGCGACCGGGCCCGTGCTGTCGGTCGCCGACGGGTCGCGGGCCGAAGGTGATTCCGGCTACGGCCACGTCGGCCTGACCGTGACGCTCAGCGAGCCGAGCACCGAACCGGTGAGCTTCGATTGGTCGACATTCGACGTCACTGCCAATTCGGGCAGCGACTACGACGCCCGCTCGGGTACCTACACGTTCGCCCCCGGCCAGACCGCCAAGACCCTGTGGTTCCGGGTCTACGGCGACAACGCTGACGAGGGGAACGAGACGTTCCGCCTGGTGATCGGCGACACCACCGGCGCCACGGTCGCCGCTCCCGGCTACGGCACGGCCACGATCCTCAACGACGACTGAGCCACGCCGCAAGCAAGCCCGAACTGGTTGGACTGGCCGCGCGGCCCGAACTGGTTGGAAAAACCGACACCAACGCGTCGAATCTCCAACCAGTTCAGCAAGAAAGGCCAGGATGTGCCGAATGCCACTCCGGAAGTGCTTGCTATAGTTAGCACTCGCTAGTTAGAGTAAGCGTCGTACCCGAAAGTTCGATGAGGGCTCCCCCCCGCCCCAGTGAAAGAGAGCAAGCACATGCCAGAAGCAACCCTGCAAGAAAACATCCAGGACACGATCAAGGAAGCCGCCTACACCTCCATCGGTGTGAGCGCCATCGCCTTCGAGAAGATCAACGCGGCCAACGCCGACCTGCTGGAGCAGATCAACAAGCGGTTCGACGAGGCCCGCAAGGACGTCGAAGCCCAGGTCAAGCAGAGCCGCAAGAGCTTCGACAAGGAGATCAAGGTCGCCAAGAAGACCGCGGCGAGCACCACCAAGGACCTGCGGGCCCGGTTCGACCCCGTCGCCGAAGAGTTCGAAGCCCGGCTGCCCATCCCGGTCGCCCGCTTCGCCGAGAACCGCCGCAAGCAGGCGTGGGAGTTCATCGGTGCCGCCGCTCCGGCCCCGGTCGCTGAGAAGGCCCCCGCCAAGAAGGCTCCGGCCAAGAAGGCCACCAAGGCCTCGGCCAAGAAGACTTCGGCCAAGAAGACGGCCAGCAAGACCACCAAGAAGTAACCGGTCGCCTCGCGTGCGAGGTACACCACGCAGGTCGGGCCAGATCTCGCCTTGCGCTTTGCCGCCCGAATCCCCCATCGGGTCCCGATAGTTCGGGAAGCGAACCCCCCACGCTGAGCAAAGCGCAAAGCCGGATCTGGCCCGCTGCGTTTTTCGAAGAACCAGCCTCGAGCAACGGACAAGGATTATGGAACAGAAGTGGGAGCAGCTCGGCGAGTTCATCCGCGACCGTCGCAAGGACGCCGAACTGTCGCTGCGCAAGATGGCGGACCTGACCGGGGTCTCGAATCCCTACCTGAGCCAGATCGAGCGCGGCCTGCGCCGGCCGTCGGCCGACATCCTGCAACAGATAGCGAAGGCCCTCGAGGTCTCGGCCGAAACGCTCTACGTCCAGGCCGGCTGGCTCGACGAGGACGTCGAGCGACCGACCCGACCCGACGTGCTGAGCGCAATCGACGCCGATCCCGACCTCAGCGCCGAGCAACGCCGCACCCTCACCCACATGTACGAGTCGTTCACCGGCGGCACCGAATAGCCTTGAAGCTCGCGCCCCCGTAGCTCAGGGGATAGAGCATCGGTTTCCTAAACCGTGTGCGCAGGTTCGAATCCTGCCGGGGGCACGTCGGTTTGGGTCGCTGGGCGACCCAAGCCCTTGGGCAGTTGTTCGCCTGGCGGCTCACAACTGCGTGCCCCTCGACTCGCGGCAGCCTGGCGGCTCGCAACTGCATATTCGTCAACGCGAGGGGCTCAGCACTCCCCACTGCCCGAACTGGTTGGCTCTCCGTGGTTCTGGGACACTCCGCGCCGACCAGTTCGCTGCGGCGGACGATCAGTCCGGGGCGTCGAGGTACTCCTGGCGCAGCGGCTTCTTGTAGAGCTTGCCGGTCGGGAGACGGGGTAGCTCGGGCCGGAAATCGATCACCCGGGGCACCTTGTAGTGGGCGATCTCGTCGCGGGCGAAGTTCCGCAACTCCTCGGCGAGTTCGTCGGACGGCTCGATGCCGGCCTCGGGTTGCACCACCGCATGCACGTACTCCCCCATCTCCGGATCGGGCAGACCGAACACTGCGACGTCGGCGACCTTGGGATGGAGGGCGAAGCAGGCCTCGATCTCCTGCGGATAGATATTGACCCCGCCGCTGATGATCATGAACGCCGAGCGATCAGTGAGGTACAGGTACCCGTCCTCGTCCAGGTACCCGATGTCGCCCAGCTTCGACCAATTCTCGTGCTCGGGATGACGGGACTCGGCGGTCTTGTCGGGGTCGCCGTGATATTCGAACCCCGCCGTCTCCTGTTCGAAGTAGATCAACCCGGCTTGGCCGGGCGGCAGCTCGTTGCCCAGCTCGTCGCAGATGTGGGGCACGCCCATCACCGCCTTGCCCACCGAGCCTTTGTGCTCGAGCCATTCCTCGCTGGTGATGAAGCACAGCCCGTTGCCCTCGGTGCCGGCGTAGTACTCGTTGATGACCGGGCCCCACCACTCGATCATCTGTTCCTTGACCGGCACCGGGCACGGCGCCGCGGCATGCACCGCCATCTTCAGCGAGGACAGATCGTGCTTCGTGCGCACCTCTTCGGGCAGCTTCAGCATCCGGACGAACATGGTGGGCACCACCTGGGTGGCGGTGATCGCGTAGCGCTCGATGTACTCGAGGGACGCCGCGGCGTCGAAGCGCTCCATGACGACGATCGTGCCGCCGAGCTCGTGCAGCCCTGCGCCCCATTGCAGGGGGGCCGAGTGGTAGAGCGGCGCGGGAGACAGGTACATGGAGTGCTCGTCCATCCCGAGCAGAAATCGCTCGAGCGAGGCGATGCCCGTGCGGGTTTCATCGGCGATCCCCTGGCCGGTCAGCGGCCGGCGAATGCCCTTGGGTTGGCCGGTCGTACCCGACGAGTACAGCATCACGTCGCCGGCTGGTTCATCATCCAGCTTCTGGGCCGGCATCGCCGCCACCGCGTCCTCATAGGAGTCGTAGCCCTCGATCGTGCCGTCCATCATCAGCCGGTGCGGGCAGCCCGGAATCAGCTCGAGCATGGCGGCCGCGGTATCGGCCTTGGCCTGGGTCGTGACGAGCACGGTCGAGTTGCTGTCGTTCACCAGGTAGGCGGCTTCCTCGGGCGACAGGTACCGGTTGATCGCAGTCAGATACAGCCCCGATCGCAGCGCGGCCCAGTACACCTCGAAATAGCGCGGGTGATTCTCGGCCAGGATGGCGATGTGATCGCCGGCCCGCAGGCCTTGGGCGTGCAGCCACTGGGCGAGCCGGTTCGAGTTGTCGTCGAGTTCGCGGTAGGTGGTTGTCGCGCCCGTCGCGGCCATGATGATGGCCGGCTTGTCAGGCGTGAGGGCCGCGTGATGTCCCGGGTACATGTCGAGTGACTCTCCTGCTGGTCAGCCGTTGTCGTTGCGCTGCATGCCTTCGAGCAGCTTGCGGAACGGCGCCTGCAACGTGGCGATCTGTTCGGTCGCCTGGGCCAGCCGCTCGACGCCGGCCTCGACCCGGTCCAGGTCCTCCAGCATCTGTTCGAGTTGTTCGCGTTGGGCGCTGAGCGTCTTCTGGATCTCGGCGATCTGCGCCTCGGGCGGCCCGAAAGCATCAGCCAGGTCGATCAAAGCCTGCAGCTGCTCGCCGGGCAGGACGAGACGCGAGACCCCCTCCACCAGCGCCTTTCGTTGCGCGGGCGGCAGCGTGGCCTTGGTGATCAACTCCTGCACCTTGGCCGACGTTTCGCGCGCTGAGCGCAGCATGTCGAGCGGATCGAGGGGGTTCGGCATGGCACCAGTGTGGTCACTGCGACCCGGAACCGTCGAACCCAGATTGCGATGGGGCTGCCTGCTCCTGGTCGAGCGGTCGGGCCGGCTATCGGAACTTGGCGATGATCTCGTCGGCGTACCACTGCATGGCGGTCAGCTTCTCGTCGAGGGTCTGGGGGTCCGGGCCGGGCTGGTAGGCATCACGGAATCCCACGATCACATCGGTGACGCCGGCGGCCTCGAGCCGCTCGATTCCCTCCGGTGCGTAGGCATCGATACTGATGGCGTGGACCTCGAAGGGCTCATCGGCCCGACCATGTTCGGCTCGGCTCTCGTCGATGACCGCCATCATGCGAGCGAGCTCCTCGGCGTCGCCGCCGCCGTGCATCCAGCCCGCGCCGAGCCGGGCGGCTCGCTCGAGCGCCATCTTGGAATGACCACCGACCAGGAGTGGTACCGGCTCGGCCGGAACCGGGCAGAGCTTGATCGGAGCGACGTCGTAGAACTCCCCTTCGAATCCGAAGTACTCGCCGCTCTGCAGGCCGTTGATGATCTGCATGCATTCGTCCATGCGGGCGCCACGGCGGGCCCACGGGGTTCCGGTGACGGCGTAGTCCTCCTGCCACGGGCTCGTGCCCACCCCGAACCCGAACCGACCCCCGGTGATCACGCCCACCGACGTCACCTGCTTGGCCACGATGACCGGATGCCGTATCGGGAGCTTCACCACGAACGTCGTGAAACGAATACGTTCGGTCACCGCCGCCAGCGCCGGGATCAACGAAAAGGGCTCGATGAAGGGCTTGTCCTCGAGGAACTCGCGACTGCCATCGGCGTTGTACGGGTAGCGGCTGTCGGCTTCCTCGGGATAGCAGATCGAGTCGGGCACGATGAACGAGTCGTATCCGGCCGCCTCGGCGGCCTGCACCAAGGGTGCATACATCGCAGGATCGATCATTGATTCGGCCAGAGAGAAACGCATTCGTTGGAACCTAGAACCGTTTCAGGTTCGAGGGCGAAACGGTCGATGCAACGGTGTCAGACACCACCTTCCCCACCTTCCCCACCTTCCCCCTTGCAGGACATGGGCCGGTGTGCGAACGTATGTTCGATGTCGGGTTCCGCGGCCACCATCCTGCACGCCGACCTCGATGCGTTCTACGCCTCGGTCGAGCAGCGGGACAACCCCGCGTTGCGAGGCAAACCGGTGCTGGTCGGCGGCGGCGTGGTGCTGGCCTGCAGCTACGAAGCCAAGGCCCGCGGCGTGCGCACGGCCATGACCGGCCGTCAGGCCAGAGAACTGTGCCCGAACGCCATCGTGGTCAACCCGCGCATGGAGGCCTACAGCGAGGCGAGCAAGCGGGTTTTCGAGATCTTCGACGAGACCACACCGCTGGTCGAGGGCATCTCGATCGACGAGGCATTCCTCGATGTCGGCGGCCTACGCCGGCTGGTGGGCGACCCCACCTTCATCGCCCGCCGATTGCGCCAACGGGTTCGCGACGAGGTCGGCCTGGCCATCACCGTCGGCGTGGCCCGCACCAAGTTTCTGGCCAAGGTGGCCAGCGGGGTGGGCAAACCCGACGGCTTGTTGGTCGTCGAACCGGAAGGCGAACTCGACTTCCTCCATCCGCTCCCCGTGCAGAAGCTGTGGGGCGTCGGTCCCGTCACCGCGGAGAAGCTGCGGAACAAGGGCATCGAGACGGTGGCACAAGTGGCCGAGACGCATTCGGCCACACTGGTGTCGATCCTGGGCCCCGGCGCGGGTCGCCACATCCATGCCCTGGCCCACAACCGCGACCCCCGAAAGGTGGTCACCGGCCGGCGGCGACGCTCGATCGGGTCGCAGCAGGCGCTCGGACGGCAGCGTCGCTCGAAACGCGAGCTCGAGGTCATCCTGGTGTCGCTGGTCGACCGGGTCACCCGCCGCCTCCGAACCGGCGACCGGGTGGCCCGCAC
>JABDJW010000284.1 GCA_013002375.1 Acidimicrobiales bacterium
GTGCTACGTCGACCCTCAGGAGATCAGCGACCTCATCGTCTTCCTCGCCAGCGACTACGGCCGTCACATCTCCGGACAGGTCATCGGCGTCGACGGCAACACCGAGACCCTGTGGCCTCGGAGTTGACGACCCCACGTGTTCTACGCTCGGAGGTATGGCCCACGCCAAGATGTTCGACGACGATGATCCGTTCCTGATCCGGGTGAGGGAGCTGGCCGCCGACCTCCCCGACTCCGATGAGAAGGTGTCGCACGGGCGACCGGCGTTCTTCACCAAGAAGATCTTCTGCTACTACGGTGGCTCACTCAAAGTCGATGGCGAATGGGTTCAGCACCCCCACGCCATCATGATCCTGCCCGACGAAGACGAACGGGAAGCGCTGATGGGGGATTCGCGGGTCTTCGTCCCGGCCTACCTCGGCCCGTACGGGTGGCTGGGCTTCGATCTCGACGACGACACCGATTGGACAGAGGTCGCCGAACTGCTCGACATGTCGTACCGGCTCACCGCCCCGAGGAAGGCGATCGCCCAACTCGATCGGTGAGCCGAGGCTGAGGCCTAGCGACTACTCGTCGTAGGAGTCGTGGCGGCGCAGCCACGCCATCGACCACGGCAGATCGGCCTCGTCGCGACCCTTGGGGGTGAGGTCGAGGTGGTGGTAGGTGCTGTTGAGCAGATCGAGGCCCCTGGCCCCCACCTGGTAGGTGAGGAAGATTCGGTCGCCGTCGCGATAGAACACGCTGATCAGCGGCGATTCCGGGCCCATCGGCGTGCTGGTACCGAGGTTGTAGGTGAGCTCGCCGGCCTCGAGCTGTTCTGGGGTAGCGGTGGCCCCCATGTCGATGTTGAAGCTGGATCCATCGCACGACACCCAGCGGAAGTCCCACCCCATCCGTTTGCGGTAGGTCTCGATCTGGTCGACCGTTGCGCTCGACACGACAGCAAAGGCGGTGTCGCGGGCGGCGAGATGGGCCGTGGTGCCGTTGTAAGTATCGGCCCAGAACGAACACGACGGACAACCCTCATCGCCCCAGTCGGTGCCGAACATGAAGTGGTACACGATCAGCTGGGAATGGTCATCGAACAGGTCTGAGAACGCGACCGGTCCAGATGGGGTCAGGAAGGTGTAGTCCGATGACACCTCCATCCATGGCAGGTCCCGTCGGCTTTGGGCCATTCGCTCCCGTTCGTAGGTGAAGGCCTTTTCTTTGGCCAGGTGGTCGCGGTGGGCGTCGAGCCAGGCATCGCGGTCAACGATCGTGTGGGTATCGGTCATCGTTCTCACTCCTAGGTCTTTTCTATACGACGACCCACCCACCGGGAAAGGGACAATCTGGTGCCTCGCCTCAGGTCAGATGATCGGCCAGCGCACCGAAGTCGTTCACATGCAGGTCAGCGGCCGGATAGGTGGGTGCATACGACATCTTGGGTCGTGCGATGAACGCCGTGTTCAGACCGACCGCCCGGGCCCCGGCCAGATCCCAGTCGTGGCAGGCCACCATCCACATCCTGTCCGGCGACACTCCGGCGATCTGGGCCGCGTGCAGGTACGGGGCGGGACCGGGCTTGTAGGTCGAAACAGCCTCCACCGACACGATGTGGTCGAAGAGGTGGGTGAGGCCAGCGCTCTCACACTGTGCTTCCACGCCGGCCTGCTCGGAGTTGGTGAGTGCCATGGTCTGGTGCCCAGCGGCCCGCAATCGTTCCAACCCGCCGACCACGTCGGGGTACGCCTCCAGTTGGCCGAATCCCTCCGCCACCTGGGCCCACTCGTCGTCGCTGGCCCGTCGGCCGGCAGCGGCGACCACCGCGTCGAACGCATGCCGGGCGAGCGAGCTGAAGGCGACGAAGTCCATCCCGGTGGTCGACACCGACATCGACAGCTGAAGGAGCTTCTGGAAGAAGACGGTGAACCCACCGGCATCGGGAGCCACCGAGTCCACCGCCGCTCGCACCGGGGCCAGATCCAGCGTGGTCTCGTTCATGTCGAACACGATCATCAACCGAACCTACTCGGTGTGGTGATGTCAGTCGTTTACGAACAACAACGCGGGGGTTTCGAGAACCTGCTTGATTCGTTGCACGAATCGGGCGGCATCCCAGCCGTCGACCATTCGGTGATCGAAGCTCGACGACAGATTCATCATCTTGCGGGGTTGGAAGGCACCGTCGATCCATACCGGCCTGGTCTCGATCTTGTTCACGCCGATGATGGAGACCTCGGGACGATTGATGATCGGCGTTGTGGCGATGCCGCCCATCGCTCCCAACGAGGTGATCGTGATGGTCGACCCGCTCAATTCGTGGCGGGTGGCAGAGCCATCCCGGGCGGCTTGTGCGACCCGTCCGATTTCGGCGGCCAGGTCCCAGATGCCACGGGCCTCGCAATGGCGGGCCACCGGCACCCGCAGGCCGCTGTCGGTCTGGGTGGCGATTCCGATGTGAACCGCGTCGAACGTGGTGAGTACCTCGTTCTCGTGGTCGTAGTGGGCGTTGAGTTCGGGCTGATCGGCGGCGGCGATCACCATGGCTCGCGCCAGGAAGGACAGTGTTGTGAGCCGAACCCCGCGTTGCTCGGATTCGGCGTTCAACTCGGCGCGAAGGTGTTCGAGCTCGGTCACGTCGACCGCTTCGACGTAGGTGATGTGAGGGATCTCGCGCCACGCCGACGACAAGCGTTGGGCGATCTGCCGGCGCACGCCCCGCACCGGAGTGGCATGTCCTCGGTCCGACGCAGCCGCAGGCGACCGCCGGCCGGGTACCGCGCCGCCGGTCGACGCTTGGTCGAGGTCGTGATGCATCACGCGACCGTCGGGGCCGCTGCCCTCGACGGCGGCCAAGTCGATCCCGAGTTCCTTGGCTCGAGCCCGCACAGCCGGCGCCGCCACGGCCCTTGCCCCCGATGTCAGACCTTGTGGCTCAGGGGGCGGGGTCGGCTGCGTTGCTGGCTCGTCCACCGGCTCGGCCGTCGCCGGAACGTCATCGGTTTCGAAACCGATCAGCACGCTGCCAACCGCCAGCACATCGCCGGGTTCGCCATGCAGCTCGATCACCTGCCCGTCGACCGGGGCCGAGATCTCGACGCTGGCCTTGTCGGTGAGCACCTCGGCGATCACCGTGTCGGGGGTGACGCTGTCGCCGACCGCCACCATCCACTCCACCAACTCGGCTTCGGCCACCCCCTCGCCCACATCGGGCAGCTTCATCTCGTAGCGACTCACGCGTCCATCAACTCCCGCATGGCGTAACCGACCCGGGCCGGACCGGGGAAGTAGGACCACTCGTGGGCGTGGGGGTACGGAGTGTCCCAGCCACACACCCGGATGATGGGGGCTTCGAGGTGGAACATGCACCGTTCCTGAACGGTGGCGGCCAGTTCGGCCCCGAACCCCGAGGTCAGGGTGGCTTCGTGCATCACCAGGCAGCGCCCGGTCTTGGTCACCGACGCAACGATCGTGTCGACATCGAGGGGTACGAGAGTGCGCAGGTCGATGATCTCGGCGTCGAGCCCGTGCTCCTCGGCGGCGGCCTCGGCGACGTGCACCATGGTGCCGTAGGTGAGCACTGTCAGATCAGAACCTTCGCGATGCAACCGGGCCGTGCCGACCTCTATGCGGTAGTGGCCCTCGGGCACCTCGCCCAAAGGATGCTTCGACCAGGGGACGATCGGGCGGTCCGGGTGCCCGTCGAAAGGTCCGTTGTAGACCCGCTTGGGTTCGAGGAAGATCACCGGATCGTCGTCTTCGATGGCAGCGATGAGCAGCCCCTTGGCGTCGTAGGGGTTCGATACCACCACCGTCTTGAGCCCGGCCACATGGGTGAAGAGCGCCTCGGGGCTCTGCGAATGGGTTTGTCCTCCGAAGATCCCGCCACCGGTGGGCATGCGAATCACGAGCGGTGCGGTGAAATCGCCCGCTGAGCGGTGCCGCAACCGGGCCGCTTCGGACACGATCTGGTCGTAGGCCGGGTACATGTAGTCGGCGAACTGAATCTCGACACAGGGCCGCAATCCGTAGGCCGCCATCCCGACGGCGGCGCCGACGATTCCCGCTTCGCTGATCGGGGTGTCGAAGCAGCGGTGGTCGCCGAATCGTTCCTGCAACCCCTGGGTGCAGCGGAACACGCCCCCGAAGTAGCCGACGTCTTCGCCGAATACCACCACCGTGTCGTCGCGCTCCATCGCCACCATGTGGGCATCCCGGATCGCTTCGATCATCGTCATCGAGGTCACGGCAGCTCCTCCAGACGATCGCGTTGTTCTCTGAGATGACGGGGAAGCTCTGCGTACACGTCATCAAACATTGTCTTGGCGCTTCCCACATCACCGGACTTCACCGAACCATGGGAGCTGGCTTCGGCGAACGCCTCGTCGACCTGGGCGTCGACCTCTTCCTGCAGGGCCTCGTGTTGAGCATCGTCCCACTCGCCGAGATGTACAAGGTGTTGCCGCAGCCGATCGACCGGATCGCCCAGCGGGAACTGTGCGGCTTCCTCCGGCGGCCGGTAGACCGACGGATCATCCGAGGTGGAGTGAGCCCCGACCCGCAACGTGATCCACTCGATCAGGGTCGGCCCGAGGTTGGTGCGGGCCCGTTCGGCGGCCCACTGCGAGGCGGCGTACACCGCCAGGTAGTCGTTGCCGTCGACCCGCAGTGCCGGAATGCTGAACCCGTAGCCCCTGTCGGCGAAGGTGGCCGAGGCGCCACGAGCGAAGTCTTCGGGTGTCGAAATGGCCCAATGGTTGTTCACGATGTTCAGGATCACCGGCGCTTGATAGGTGGAGGCGAACACCAATGCGGCGTGAAAGTCGGATTCGGCAGTGGCCCCCTCGCCGATCCAGGCTGAGGCGATCTCGGTGCCACCCCGCAACGCCGAGGCCATGGCCCAGCCGACCGCCTGGATGTACTGGGTGGCCAGGTTGCCCGAGATCGAGAAGAACCCGTGGGCCTTAGACGAATACATCACCGGCAGCTGCCGGCCGTGCAGTGGGTCCTCCGCATTGGACAGCACTTGGTTCATCATCGTCACCAACGGGTACTCAGACGAGATCAACAGGCCAGGTTGCCGGTAGGTGGGGAAGTGCATGTCACCGGGTCGCAGCGCCGCTTGCTGCGCGCAGGCGATCGCCTCCTCGCCGAGGGATCGCATGTAGAACGAGATCTTGCCTTGCCGATGGGCTTGCAGCATGCGGGCGTCGTAACTTCGGACCAGCAGCATGGTTCGGAGGCCCTGCTTCTTCTCATCGACCGACATCTCCGGCACCCAGTCGCCGACCGCGCTCCCGTCCTCGTCAAGCACCCGCACCAGCTGCTTGCGCATCAGGGCGATGCGTTCGACCTTCTCATCCAAGGCGGGCTTGGCCATTTCGCCGGCAGCGGAGATGTAGCGCACCCGATCGGGAGGATGCTTGCCTCGCGCCGGTTGAGGAATGCGCAGTCGTAGCGGGGTCGGAGTTGGTTCGCGGTCGCTCATGTAGGTCCTCGAATCCACACTAGAACAGCGGGACCGAGGGTCGGCAATGGGCGCACCGTCGGCCAGTGGCCCGAACTGTCAAGGGTCAGGCCGTACCCTTTCGGTCGTCTCCTACGTTGTCGTAGCTGCATGGTTGCGTTTCGTCGGTCTGCCCTGATGGAGAGAACATCACTCGATGACACGCTTTCGGCTGCCCGGGCCGGGGAAGGTTGGGCCTTCGACGCGCTCTTCAAGAAGTGGAACGGGCCCCTCACCGGTTTCGTTCGGGCCCGCGGTTCCTCCGATGTCGAGGCGGTCGTCAACGATGTCTTCCTCAAGGCGTTCAATGCGCTGGGAACCTTCGAGGGCGACGCATCCGGGTTCCGGGCCTGGCTGTTTAGGATCGCTCGGAACCGTGTGATCGACGAGTTCCGAGCCAGCGGGCGCCGCCCGACGGTGGTCGGCCTGGACCCCGGCTTTGATGCTGTGGGGGGCGACGTGTCGAGCGACGCCGACCGCCGTTTCGGCGACCAACGGGTCGTCCAGTTGCTGAGCCAGCTGACCGATGAGCAGCGGGAGGTGTTGACCTTGCGGCTGGTGGCCGACCTGACGATCGATCAGATCGCATCGATCACGGGCCGCCGGCGCGGTGCGGTGAAACAACTCCAACGCCGCGCCCTCCGGCGACTCGAGGCGATCATCGATGAATCCGAAGGAGATGTGTGATGACCCGTACCCATCTGGCGGTTCACGGCGTTATCAGGGAGCGACATGGCTGATCGGAAACCATCACGCCGCCGTTCACGGCGGGACCTCGATGAACTGGCAAGTGGAGCGACCGACTCGTCGGTGCTGGGAACCTTCGTCGGCGAGCTGCGCTCGATGGGTCAAGGCGATGGTGTGATGCCCGATCAGGCGCTGACCGAGTTTGTCAGCGCACCACATCGCCAACCCGAAACGGTCGCGCTCACGACCACTCACGAGAAGGAACATCCCTCCATGCTCTCCCAACTTGCCACCATCGCAGCCACCACGGCCGGAAAGGTCGCCCTGACGGGCGGCGTCGCCGCCGCAGCGGTCACTGGCGTAGTCGTCGTGGACAACGTCACCGGCCCCGAGCCGGTTGTCGTTGTCGCCTCCGACGGCTCCGACGATTCTTCAACCACGTCGACGCTTGCGCTGTCTGAGAGATCGACGACAACGATGGTTAAGTCGTCGGAGTCGTCATCATCATCGACACCGGTCGGCTCGCCGATTGCCGACACCGAGCCCATCACGATCCAGGCTCTCGAGGCCGGCACCGTCACCTATCAGGTGAGCGATGGCTCGATCGTGCTGTTGGAAGCCGCCCCCGCCGCCGGCTGGATCGTGAAAGCCGAAGCCGACCGACCCGGCGAGGTCGAACTGTCGTTCAGAAACGGTGATCAGCGGATCGACGTCGACATCGAAATCGACGATGGCGAAGTGAAGGTCGAGGTCGAGCGAAAGGATGGCGACTCGTCCGACGACGAAGAGTCCTACGGCGACCACGACTACGAAGATGACTCCTACAACGACGATGACGATGAGTACGAC
>JABDJW010000313.1 GCA_013002375.1 Acidimicrobiales bacterium
CTCGGTGTCGAGGCCCTCGTCGTGCAGAATCAGCGGGATCTCGTAGAGGCTGTCGGCGTCGGCCGCGTTGACGACCGCACCGACCGGTACGTCGCACAGGCGGGAGATCTTGCGCTTCAGCTCGTCGGAGATCGGCTCCTCGCTGCGGCAAACGATGGCGTCGGGCTGGATGCCACGGCTGCGCAGTTCGGTGACCGAGTGCTGGGTGGGTTTGGTCTTCTGCTCGCCTGACGGTCCGATGAACGGGATGAGGGTCACGTGCACGTAGCAGACGTTGTCGCGTCCGGCGTCGAGTCGGAACTGCCGGATTGCTTCGAGGAACGGCAAGATCTCGATGTCGCCCACCGTGCCGCCGACTTCGGTGATGACGACATCGATGTCGTCGTTGGCCAACAGGCGGATACGCCGCTTGATCTCGTCGGTGATGTGGGGGATGACCTGGACGGTCTTGCCGAGGTATTCGCCGCGCCGTTCAGCGGCCAGGACGTGGCTGTAGATACTGCCGGTCGTCGCGTTCGATGCCCGGCCGAGGCTCTCGTCGATGAAGCGCTCGTAGTGGCCGAGATCGAGATCGGTCTCGCCCCCGTCGTCGGTGACGAACACCTCGCCGTGTTCGAACGGGTTCATGGTGCCCGGGTCGACGTTGATGTACGGGTCGAGCTTCTGCATCGTGACCCGCAGGCCACGGGCCTTCAGCAGTCGGCCCAGCGACGATGCGGTGAGCCCCTTCCCGAGCGATGAGGCAACTCCGCCAGTCACAAAGATGTGTTTCGTCACGGGATTTCACCGTATCCCCCCGACGCGGCGCGCGGGCGCATCGGGCCCAAGATCTTTTGGGACCGACCCGAGGGCGTGGTCATCGAGCCTCACCGCGACCACGGCCCGCGGCGGCGAGGAGCTCCTCGGCGTGAGCCTGGGCCACCGACGAGTCGGGTGAACCGGACAGCATGCGGGACAACTCGACGACCCGCTGGTCGGCGCTGAGCGGTTCGAACGTCGTGCTGGTCGTGGTGCCGTCGTCGGACTTGCGGACCTGTACCTGTTGATCGGCGTAGGCGGCGACCTGGGCCAGGTGAGTGACGACCAGAACCTGATGCCGATCGGACAAGCAGGCCAGCGACCGGCCGACCGCATGGGCGACTTCACCACCGATGCCGGCATCGACCTCGTCGAAAACCAACGTCGCCGGCGCGCCGGTCAGGACCTGCCGGAACGCGAGCATGGATCGAGCCAGTTCGCCGCCCGAAGCGACCTTGGAGAGCGGCAGAACCGGTGCGCCCGGATTTGCGGCCAGGCCGAACACGACGTGCTCACCGGCTGGGCCGTCGACCGCGACATCGAAGCGAGCCTTGGCCATCGCGAGCTCGTGCAGATGCGATTCGACCGCCGCGGCCAACTTCGGCGCGGCCGCCACCCGGGCCTTGCCCACCTTCTTCTGGGCGGCCTCGAGCTTGGCCAGGGCGGCGATGCGACGCCCATCGAGCTCGACGGCCCGATCGTCATGGGATTCGAGATCGGCCAGCCGAGCTTCCGCGGTCGCCTGGTAGGTGATCACCTCGCCGAGATCCGAGCCGTACTTGCGCATGAGCTCGCGCAGGAGCTGGCGCCGAGCCCGCACCTCGGCGAGCTGACCCGGATCGTCCTCGAGTGATTCGGTCGTCGCCCGCAGCGCCGCCCGGACATCGTCGAGTTCGGCCAGCAGCCCGGCCAAGCGATCGTGTTCGGCCCGGAATGGGGCTCGGTCGGCCAAGACCTGGAGTGCCGCGGTGAGCGCGAGCCCTCCGGCCGCGTCACCGTCGAGTGTTGCCATCGCCTCCGCCCCGGCGTCGCGATGGGCGGTGGCGTCGGCCAGCACATCCTCACGCACCGCGAGCTCGGCTTCCTCGGTCGGTTCGTGAAGAGCGGCGGCCCGGAGTTCGTCGACCTGAAACCGGTAGAGATCGATCTCGCGGGCCCGTTCGCGTGGATCGCCACCGAGATCGGCCAACGCGGCCTCGAGGGCGGCGAGCTCGGCCTTTGCTTCGACCAGCGGGCGAAGATCGATGTCGCCGAAGGCATCGAGCGCGTGGCGTTGGATTGCGGCGGACAGCAGCGATTGATGCGCGTGTTGACCATGGAGATCGACCAGTTCGGCTCCGAGCTCACTGAGCGCGCCTGCGGTGGCGAGCCGTCCGTCGATGTAGGCCCGGGACCGCCCGGACGCGGGCACGACCCGCGACAGGATCACCTCGGTTTCGTCGGGCCGCACGAAACGGCCCTCGACGACGGCTTGATCGGCGCCGGGTCGGACCGACTTGGGATCGCTCCGGCCGCCGGTGAGCAGGTCGATGGCCCCGATGAGCATGGTCTTGCCGGCGCCGGTCTCGCCGGTGAGTACCGTCATTCCCGGGGGCAGCAGCAGATGGGTGCGCGAGATCACCCCGAAGTCGGCCACGTGGAGTTCCAACAGCATTACCGAACACTATGCCCGGTCGGTGTGACAGGTTCGCGGAGCCCCGCTCGCGACGAGCAGAGCCGAATCAGGTGCCGACGCCGGTCGCCAAGCGGGGCCGAGGGGTGCCCGGCCCGTCGCGGTGACGCCACAACGGCGCCGAGAGGGCCAAGCCGATCATGACCAGGACGGCCATACCCGCCGCCGCGACGGTGTACGCCGTGCCCCGGCCGAAGCCGTCGTACACCGCGCCGATCACGATCGCCGCGATGCCACCGACCAGGGCCTGGGCTGCGCCCACCAACCCCTGGGCACCGGCCTGGCGCTCGTCGGCCACGGCCATGCTCACCGCGACGCCCGACGCCGAGAACGTGAAACCATCGGTGATGGCGTGCACCATGGCGACGGCGAAGATCCAGGTGCCGGTCGGCAACTGGCCATAGATCGCCATGAACATCGCGGCGAGAAACAGCCCAACGCCGGCCACCGAGTAGGGCCCCACTCGCTGTGCGAGTCGCCCACCGAAGGGCCCGAGCAGGATCAGCGGAATCCCGAACAGGGTGATACCCAGGTTGGCCATCCACGTCGGCGTGCCGAGATCCTCGTGGACGACATCCCACAGCGCGTCGAATGCCCCGATCATGAGGAACGCAGCGGCACCGAGCACGACCGCACCCGCCACCGCTCGCTCGCCGAGCAGATCGAACGCCAGCGCCGGCGTCGGCTCGCTCGCCACGGTATCAACCTCGTCGATGTGCACCATTTGCAGCGCGGCCACGATCAGCACCACGGTCAGCGCCGCGAC
>JABDJW010000335.1 GCA_013002375.1 Acidimicrobiales bacterium
CTCGGGCGGCTCGGTGGTGTCGGTCGGGTCATCGGAGGTCGGGACCTCGGTCGTTGGATCGACCGTGACCGGCGGCGGCGTGGTGTCGGTGAAGCCGATGCAGACGGGATGCACGGAGTTCGGGGACCGGTTGGTCAAGAAGCCGTGGCGCACGACGATCGCCGCGATCGGTTCACCCACCTCGATCGATCCGAGGGGCCCGCTCCAGTCCGCTTCCTCGACACCGTCGGGGAGATCCCCCGTGGTCGACGACGTCGCCAGCACAGTGCCGTCGGCGCTGACGAAATCGGCGACCCAGACCTCGTTGGTTTGTGCCCGAGCAGTGCTGCGACCGTTGTACCCGTCATAGCTGGCGCCGGTGAGCGCGTACCGGCCGGCCGCCAGCTGCGTGCTCAGGGCATAGGTGCGTTGCGTGACGCGATCGGGCTCGAGCTGGTTCGAGAACAGCTTGTTCCTCGATCCGAAGGTTGGATTGCCGAACGTTCTGGTCAGATCACCGGCACATTCGCCCGTCGGCTGGGCGTCGGCGGTGCCGAAGGCGGCCGTGGTGAGCGCGGCAGCCAGCGCGGCCGCGATGAGCGCTCCAAGCAGTACGGACCAACGGCTGCGAAGGATGGAAGTGGAATGCATCACTAGCGACTCTCTATCGAAAAGACGTGATTAGCGCGGGATCGATCTGATCCTAGCCAAGTGAAGGCCCCGGCCCGCGAAGAAAGACGCTAGCCAAGCCGATCGGCGCAACACAAACAGCAAAGCCTGCCCTCCCCGCTCCCCTTCCGGCATGGTCGACAAGGGGGGTCTGCGCCCCCTCGACCCTACGAAAAGGTCACGGCTCCGTCGCGTTCGTCAATCGTAACCACATCACCCTCGCCATAGGTGGCATTCAGTAACTTCCGGGCCAACTCGTCGCCGATCTCACGCTGCAGCAGCCGCTTCAGGGGCCGCGCACCGAAGGCTGGGTCGTAGCCCTCGCGAGCCAGCAGTGCCTTGGCCGAATCGGTGACCTTGAGCTGCAGACCGCGATCGGCAACCCGCTGTTCGAGGTCGGCGAGCTGGATGTCGATGATTCGGGTGAGATCGTCGATCTCGAGCGGGTTGAACCGCACGATGTCGTCGATGCGGTTGATGAACTCCGGCCGGAAGAAGCTGGACGGATCACCCGGCAGGTTCGAGGTCATGATCAATACGGTGTTGGTGAAATCGACGGTGCGGCCTTGGCCGTCGGTCAACCGGCCGTCGTCGAGCAGCTGCAAGAGCACGCCGAAGACGTCGGGGTGAGCCTTCTCGACCTCGTCGAGCAGGATCACCGCGTACGGGCGACGCCGGACCGCCTCGGTGAGTTGCCCACCCTGGTCGTAGCCGACATAGCCGGGCGGCGCACCGATGAGTCGACTGACCGCGTGCTTCTCCATGTACTCGGACATGTCAATGCGGACCATGGCCCGCTCGTCGTCGAACAAGAAGTCGGCCAAGGTGCGGGCCAGCTCCGTCTTGCCGACACCGGTCGGACCGAGGAAGAGGAAGCTGCCGATCGGGCGGTTGGGATCGGCCAGACCGGCGCGGCTTCGACGGATTGCGTTGGCCACCAGGTTGACCGGCTCGTCCTGGCCGATCACCCGCTGATGGAGGACATCCTCGAGCCGGAGCAACTTCTCGACTTCGCCCTCGACCAGCCGTGAGACCGGGACGCCGGTCCACGCGCTCACGACGTCGGCGATGTCGGAATCGTCGACCTCTTCTTTCAGCATTGGCTGACTGGCCTGAAGGTCGGCCAGCGCCGCCGTGGCGGCTTCGACCTCGCGCTCGACCTCGGGCAGCTGGCCGTAGCGGATCTCGGCGGCCCGTTCGAGGTCGGTCTCGCGCTCGAGCTGCGCCTTGAGCTCCTCGAGGTGTTCCTTGCGATCGGCGATGGCCCCGATCGCCTCCTTCTCGGCCTGCCATTGGGCGTTCATGTCGACCAGCTGGGTCTGGAGTTCGGCGATCTGGGCGTCGAGTTGTTCGAGTCGCGCTTCGGAGGCGGCATCGGTCTCCTTGGCCAACGCCACCCGCTCGATCTCGAGCTGGCGAACCCGACGCTCGACCACATCGATCTCGGTCGGTACCGAATCGATTTCGATCCGGAGCCGACTGGCCGCTTCGTCGATCAGGTCGATCGCCTTGTCGGGCAGGAAGCGATCCGCGAGGTAGCGGTCGGACAACATCGCAGCAGCCACCAGGGCGGAATCCTGGATGCGGACGTGGTGGTGAACCTCGTACCGCTCCTTCAGGCCGCGCAGAATCGCGATGGCATCCTCGACCGATGGCTCGGCGACGAAGATCTGCTGGAAGCGCCGCTCGAGCGCAGGGTCCTTTTCGATGTGGGCCCGGAACTCGTCGAGCGTGGTCGCGCCGATCATGCGCAGCTGACCGCGAGCCAAGAGTGGCTTCAACATGTTGCCGGCGTCCATGGAGGAATCGCCGGACGCACCGGCCCCGACCACGGTGTGCATCTCGTCGATGAAGGTGATGACCTGGCCCTCGGCGTCGGTGATTTCCTTCAACACCGCCTTGAGTCGTTCCTCGAACTCGCCGCGGAACTTGGCCCCGGCGACCATGGCCGAAATGTCGAGCGAGATCACCCGCTTGTCCTTCAGGGACTCGGGCACGTCACCCTCGACGATGCGGCGGGCGAGACCTTCGGCGATCGCCGTCTTACCGACACCGGGTTCACCGATCAGCACCGGGTTGTTCTTGGTGCGGCGAGACAGCACCTGGATGACCCGGCGGATCTCGTCGTCGCGGCCGATGACGGGATCGAGGCGGCCGGCCCTCGCTTCCGCGGTGAGATCGAGGCCGTACTTCTCGAGCGCCTGATACTGCCCCTCGGGGTTCTGCGAGGTGACCCGATGGTTGCCTCGCACCTGCTGCATCGCGGCGAGGAGCTCCTCATGCGACACGTCGAGCAGGTCGGCCATGGCCAGCATGAGGTGCTCGGTCGACAGGTAGTCGTCGTGCAGCTCCGTCCGATGCTTCTCGGCGTCGTCGAAGACCTTGGTGAACGCCCGGCTGATGCGGGATTCGCCACCGTAGGCATTGGGCAACGCATCGACCCGGGCCGCAACCTCGAGTTGCACATCCACCGGGTTCTTGCCGAGCTTCTCGATCATCGGCACCACCACGGCATCGTCTTGGCGCAACAGGGCCCACAACAGATGGTCGGGCGTGATCTCGGGATGACTGCGGGTTCGGGCTTGCTCGGTAGCGGCCGCGACCGCCTGTTGCGTGGCGTGAGTCCAGCTGTTCGGGTCGAGGGCCACGAATATGCTCCCTTGTGTTCCGTGGTTTGGGTTCTAGCAGGTGAGCGGCCGAGCCGTCGGCTCCAACCGAACTACCTCAAGTAACCTTACCATGAAACTTGACATTATGACCATCAAGTTTGCCGAAGGTCACCGGACGCCGGGACACCGCTGCAAAGACAACCCGAAACGGCGATTCCCCACTTGGGGATAACCCTGGGG
>JABDJW010000358.1 GCA_013002375.1 Acidimicrobiales bacterium
CTTCAACGCCATGGGCTGGGTGGTCGAGCAGGACGGCCTCGGTCTCATCGCCTTGTTGGCCGGCTGCAAGATCGGTGCCACCCTCGCCACCTTGCTCGGCGGCGGCGTGGGCGGACTGTTCATCCCCTTGGCCACCATGGGAGTCATCGCCGGTCAGTTCGTCGGGGTCGCCCTCGACGAGAGCGAGACGACGCTCTATCCGACGCTTGGTCTCGCCGCGTTTCTCGGGGCCGGCTACCGCGCCCCCCTGACCGCCGTGATGTTCGTGGCCGAATCGACCGGCGGCGGGGGCTTCGTGGTTCCCGCCTTGATCGCCGCCGCGTTCAGCCAGGTCGTCACCGGGCGCGAGTCGGTGTCGGGTCACCAGATCGAAGAGCGTCTGGGCCACCTCGAGGCCCGCTTGGCGCTTCCCCTCACCGCGGCACTGAGCACCGACGTCATGACCGTGCCGCCGGACGCCACGGTGGCCGAGTTCATGTACCTGCACGTGTTGGGCCGGCGCCAGACGAACGTTCCGGTGGTCGATGGCGCGCAGTTCGTCGGCATCGTGCGGCTGGCCAACCTGGTCGACGTCGACCGAGCCGAGTGGGAAGCCACGACGATCGTCGAGGTCTGCGAGACCGACTTGCCGGTCGCTCGACCCGGCTGGACCTTGCGCGACGCGGCGACAGCGATGGAACAGGCGGACATGGACGTGCTCGCCGTCGCCGACCACGACGACAACTTCATCGGGGTCGTACGCGAGGACGAACTCGTCAGGCTCGACGAGATTCTGGATCAGACCAGTTAGGCCGATTCGGCGTCGTCGTGTTCGGCGTGCCCGTCGGGCTCGGCTTCGTAGAGATCGGCCCAGGCATCGTGCTCGGGCTTGGGTTCGGCATCGTCACCGTCGGCCAAGCTGTCGAGCAGCTCGTCGAGATCGGTGTTCTGTGAACGCTTCAACGCCCGAGCCTCTTCGAATCGGCGGTGTCGACCCTTTTTCACCACGGTAGTTCGCCTTACTTTCTTGCTATTTCACACTGAGGGCAGTGTACCCAACTTCACGGCGGATCAGTGCCCAGGACGGGGCTCGATCAGGAGCCCTTGCTCGGTGGTGAAGGCCAGGGCAGCCTTACCATCGAGGAGATCTCGCAGGCCTTGACCGGCCGCTTGCGCTCGCCAGCCACTGGAGAGCCGGGAGTCTTCACCGCGTACAAAAGCCTCGATGTCGGACCGTGTGCCCAACAGGGCCGGGTCGAGCGAAAGCTCCCGGGCCAGCTGGGCCACCCAGGCTCCCAGCAGCGTCACGGCGGCCCGGAGGTCACCGAGGCCTTCATTGGTGCGCGTTCGCGGCGGACGCTCGACCGGATTGTCGATGCCTTCCTGCACGGCAGCCAGTATCCCTTCGGCCAGCGCCCCCTTGAGTTGGCGATCGTCCACTCCCCTGATCGAGGTGAGTTGCTCCACCTTGGCCGGGCGTTTCTGAGCCAGGGCCACGATGGCCAGATCGGGCAGAATGAATCGGATCGGTTGGTCGATCTCCGCGGCCCGACGCTCGCGAAAAGCGGCCAACGCCTTGGCGACGCCCACCGCTTCGCCCCGCAGGTGCCGAGCTTCCTTGATCCGAAGCCAAGCCTGGTCGGGGTCGCGCTGCGGGCGCTGCTTCTCGCGCAGGATCAGGAACTCGGATTCGGCCCAGCCCAGCCGATCGCGCTCGACCAACTGGGCGACGAGAAGGTCGTGCAGCTCGAGAAGATCCGCCACATCGGACGCGGCGTAGTCGAGCTGGGCCCGCTTGAGGGGGCGAGCAAGCCAGTCGGTCAGGCGATCGCCCTTGGGGATGCGCTTCTTCAGAAAACGCTCGTGCAGGCTCGACAACGAGGGCGATGACATCCCCAGGAAGCCGGCCGCAACCTGCGTATCGAAGAAGTGGATGGGGGCATAGCCGGTCTCGTGCTCGAGGACTTCGAAATCCTGCGAGGGTGCGTGCATTACACACAACACGTCGCTCTGCATGACCTCGGCCAACGGTTCGAGCGAGACGGCCAGCGGATCGATCAGCACCAGGTGCCCCGGCCAGGCAATCTGCACCAGCGCGACCTTGGGGTAGTAGGTGCGTTCCCGATGGAACTCGGTGTCGAGGGCGTACCGGGGTTCCCGCAGTAAAGCCGCCACGACGTCGGCCAAACCGGCCTCGGTGTCGATCATCACGTGCTCAGGCACATCGTGATCTGGCAATGCACTCTCTTTCTTCGTCGTGGGTTCCGCTCGGGACGGGAGACCGTCCGAACCTAGCGCTCTTCGCACCCGCCGGTGGGGAGGTCTTCGGGAGCGTCGGCGTCGCGCAGCGCGGCTTCGTCGACCGTGACGATACTCACGTCGAGCCGTTTCAGTGCATCTCGAACCGCTCGTTGACCGGCGTTCAACGCCGCTTCGACCGCCGGGAGCGCGCTCGGCCGCCACCAGCCGAAGACGTAGTTGAGCCGGCCGGGCCCGGCGCCTTCGGCCGCAGCTGCGATACGAACATCGGCGTCGTCGGCCGAGTCGCGAAGCGCAAGGAAGGCCGATGTGGTCGGCGCCACCAGATCGCACGGGGCCACCAGAACCGGCTGCGGTCCGACGTGGCGGAGCGCAGTGGCAATTGCGGCCAACGGGCCTTGACCCGGAGCGTCGTCCGGCACGACCGACAGCCCGAGGTCGGTCAGCGCGGCGGTATCACCACCGATCGCCACGACCGGATCGGCACCGACCGAGCGCAGGACTTGGGCGACGCGGGCGGCCATGGCCGTGCCGTCGACCTGGATCAATGCCTTGTCGCGACCCATGCGGGTACTTCGGCCACCCGTGAGCACCGCACCGCCGAAGATTGCACGAGGCGATGGCATGCGGCGGTCCGACTTGCCCGCGTCAGCTGAGGTCAGCCGGCGGCCAGCTGGGATCGAGCTGACGAAGAAACACCGCGCAGCGTTCGGCCTCGTCGGCCTCGCCGATTCGGTCCGCCATCATGCGCAGGCCTTCGAGACAGCGGAGAAAGCCGCGGTTCTCCTCGTTGGCCCACGGCACGTAACCCGAGCCGCGCCACCCGTTCTGCCGCAGTCGGTCGAGGCCGCGGTGGTAGCCCACTCGGAAGAAGGCATAGGCCTCGGCGTCGTCACGAGCAGATTGGCCCAATCGAGCCCAGCAGTCGAGAAAGCGCGGCCACTGACCCGCGACCGGTACCAGAGCACCGCGAGGATCCGGTTCGGCCAGCGCATGTTCGAGCGCGGCCCGAGCCTCGGGGGGTTCGGGGTCGAGCACCACTCGAGGCGGGCCCGAGGTGGACAGATTCACCCTGTGTTGATCGGACGGGGTGGGTTGATCGGACGGGGTGGGTTGATCGGACATGCTGGCAGTGTACGGCGGCTCACGGCCTCGACCGGCAGTGATGACGACCGGTGGCTGACCGCTAGGGAACCCGCTCGATCCGAAGGCTGTTGGTGGCCTTGTTCAGGGTATTCACGCCGGCCAGAACGGCGACGAGCTCGCCCTTCGACACATACCCGGCGTCGCGGGCCATCTCCAGCGCGGCTTGAAAACGGTCGCCGCCCAACGCCTCCGGGTCGAGCACCATGGGAACCGTGCCCCAACTCATGGTGAGTTGCTGCGCCGTGCGTTCGCTGTGGGTGAATCCAATGATGTTGGCCCGGGGCCGGAAGCGGGCCATCGAGCGCACGGTGAAACCGGAGCCCGAGACGCACAGAATGGTGGACACGCCCAGCTCGGTCGCGGCCCGCCACGTGGCCATCGTCATTGCGTCGGTCACCTGCAGATGCCGGTCGTGCTTCGAGGTCATGGTCAGCTCGGCCAAGTTCGTGGCCCATCGCTCGTAATCGAACTCCTCGTCGGCCCGACGCGCGATGCGGCTCATCGTCCGGACCACGTTGACCGGATCGACGCCGATGGCGGTCTCCCCCGAGAGCATCACCGCCGACGAGCCGTCCCACACCGCGTTGGCGACGTCGCTGGCCTCGGCCCGGGTTGGCGCGGGGT
>JABDJW010000392.1 GCA_013002375.1 Acidimicrobiales bacterium
GCTAGGCGCGGCTCGGCCGCTGGTGGTTCACTGGGTGGGTGAGTTCCACACCGACCAACACCGGGCCGAGAACCGGCCTGCTGGCCCGAGTCGATCAGCTCGCCGAGCGTCTCCGCTCCCAGCCGAATCCCGACCCCGCGGCCGAGGCCGAACTGGTCGTGCTCCGGAACGAGGCGTTTGGCGAACTGGCCGAGCGGGCGCAGGCCTCGGCGGGCGAACTCCCGACCGTCACTGACGTCAGCCCGCCGGCGGCATCGATCACCGCGGAAGACCTCGTGCTCACCGATCGGTCCGCGAGCGGCCTGCGGCGCGCCTTCCTGACCTACGGTGCCGCGCTGTTGCCGCAGGCGATCGACCGCGCCACCGTCACGACACTGGTCGAAGGCATCGACCATGCCTTTGAAGCGTTCGACGCCAGCCGCTCCGGCAATCGGCAACCCGAGCACCAGCAGTGGTTCGTGCCGTTCGACCCACCCGGATTCGATGCCGAAGCCAAGCTCCGAGGCTGGAACCGATCGGGGGGTGGCATCTGGACCACCGACTCGCCCCGCAATCACTTCCTGCTGCTCGAGACCCTACGTACCGCCGGGGTGGTGCAGCTGATCACCGACTACTTCGGCGAGCGCCCGGCGCTCTCCGTCGACAAGTCGACCCTGCGTCGGGTTCCGCACGACGCCCGGACCGGTGACTGGCACCAAGACGGCGCCTTCATGGGGAAGGGCATCCGCACGGTGAACGTCTGGCTGGCCCTGACCGACTGCGGCGTGACCGCACCGGGCCTCGACATCGTGCCGCGCGCCATGGATCTGGCCGAAACCGGTACCGAGGGCGCCCACTTCGACTGGGCGGTGGGCCCGGGCGTCGTCGAAAAAGTCGCTCCCCCGGTCGAGGTGCTCCGGCCCGAGTTCCGGGCCGGCGACATCTTGTTGTTCGATCACTTGTTCCTGCACCGAACCGGCGCCGAGGCCGAGACGATGGTCAACGATCGGTACGCCATCGAAACCTGGTTCTTCGCGCCCTCGTGTTACCCCGACACCCAGCTGCCGATCGTGGTCTAGAAACCGGACATCTCCCGGCGAGGGCTAGGACCGGGTGCGGTCCTCGACGGTGCGTCGCAACAGGAAGCCCTTCACGTTGAAGGTGAGGCCGAACCGCTCGAGGTGCGGATCGACCATGAAGTCGCCGTTGCGCCGCAACATGCCCTGCGCCGCCTCACTCGGCCCCTGCCCGAAGTCGACCAGGACCGGGTTGCCATTGACGACGGTGTCCTCGACCACGACATACGATCCCTGGCCGACCAGCGACTGGTACTGATCGAAGACCTTGACCAGCGGGAACTGACGACCCCGCCCGATGATCAACAGGGCCGCCTCGTCGCCGGCATCGGCCTTGACCAGCTCGGCGATGTCGGGATCCTGCGGGCGACCCTTGATACGACGGATCCGGGGATGGTCGTTCTCCGGGCCTTCGGGACCGCTCACGACGAGCACCCGGCCGTGCCCGAGCGATTCGCACATCAAGGCAAGCGCTTGCGGCAACCCGCCGTCGGCCCCCTGGTTCGCCACGACGATCACGTCGGGACGGACCTTGGTGAGCATCTCCTGGTACGCGACGAGATCGGTGAGCGCCCGTTCGACCGTGTGGCCGAGCCAGGTGGTCTCGCGCCACCCGCCGGTGTTGAAGAACGTCTCGATGAAACCGGTCTTGATCTCGTCGGGCATCGGGATGGTGCGCTCGAGCTTGCCGGCCGCCTTGGCGAAGTGCGGTGAGTTCAGCCGACGAGGCTTGGTGCGCCGCGAGTTGCCGCCAAACGCACCGACGTAATGGATCTGCTTGCCCGGCCCCCGGAAGGGCCGACCGCGGAGCTCGGCGTAGTGCTCCCGGTATTCGATCAGCCGCCGACCCCGCTCGGTGATCTCGGCCTGGTTCGTCGTCGTGCCGCCGTGGGTCTGGTGAAACGAGCCTTCGCCCAACAAACTGACCACGGTGACGCCGGCGTGGGATCCGAGCTTCTCGTAGAGATCGAGGTTCGCATAGCCGCCGCCCGGCGCATCGAAGCTCTCGTCGAACCCGCCGACCTGTTCGAGGATCTTGCGGGGCGCAAACAAGCAGTTGCTCTCCCACATGCCGTCGAACCAGTCACGACTACCGATGAAGCTGCCGATGTCGAACAGCTTGTAACCGTCCGACGGCCACGCGATCTGGTCGAAGAGTTGATCCTCGAACTCCTGGTCGTAGCCCTCGAGCATGGCGTCGTTTTGTTGGCCCGGCCCGACGTACCAGTGCTGCACGGCAACGATGGCCGGCGCATAGGCCTGGAGGCCGCGCAGTCCGTGCTTGAAGATGCCCGGGGTGAGGACATGGGCACCATCGATCATCAGTGCCACCGCCTCGCCGACCGCTTCGTTGGTGGCCCGAACCAGGGCCGGCACCGGCGAGGGTTGGGCGTCGTCGCCCATCTCGATCAAGCGGAACTCGGGCCCGAACGCCGCGACTTCTTCGGGGCTGAGCCGTTGTTCGGGGGCCGAACCGTTGTCGACCACCAGAACCTCGTAGGTGATGTCCTCGATGCCGACCTGGTAGTTGCGGCTCATCGACAACAACGTGCGCTGGGCCTCGCGCCGCATGTTGTACAGCACCACCACGACCGAGAGATCCACGGTGTCGGATTCGACGGTCGGCGCCAGGCGGGCTCGTTGATGGCCGGCGTCGCTCGGCGGTGCGACGTCGACGGCAACCGTCTTGCGCCAGGCCAGCCCGTGACCAGGAGTCGACTCGAGGGGGTCGGTGATTCCATACGCGGCCCGGAAGGCGGCGGCGGCCGCCGCCGCTTCCTCGTTCGGGGCGTCGATGATGACGATGCCGTCGTGGCTGACGAATCGGTAGAGCGATCGCAGCGTGGCATCGACCTCGGCGGCATCGCCGAGTCCGATAC
>JABDJW010000395.1 GCA_013002375.1 Acidimicrobiales bacterium
GTCGCCGACGACGTCGAGACCGAGCACCGAGGCGGTGCCACTCGTGGGCGTCAGCAAGCCCGCGCAAAGCCGCAACAAGGAGGTCTTCCCGGCACCGTTCGGGCCCTGAAGCAGCACGATCTCACCGGCGTCAACCGAGAGGTCGACGCCGGCCAACGCCGGGAAGCGGCCGAGCAGGGCCACGACCGAATCGAGCGCTACGACGGTCACAAATCAACGGTACCGGGGACCGCGGGCTGTTCGGCCATCGAACGAGGCCGTCTACTCGAGGCACGCCGAAGACGACGAGTCCAGGAGGGCGGAGCGGAGCGGAGCCCGGCTCTGCGCTTGGCGTTCTGCAGAGGAGCCGCAGGCGACGAGTGCAGGAGCGAGGAACGAGCGGGCAACACGGCTAAAGCTCACATAAGCCCCCGATGACAATCGGCCCCCTATGCCTCAGGTACCCCCTCCGCTTCGTCGATACTGGAGGCCTATGTCCCTGTCCCTGTCGCGCGTGCTGGGAAGCGTCGGTCGCTTCTTCATCGGCACCGGCGTCGTACTGCTGCTGTTCGCCGGTTACCAGCTGTGGGGCACCGGCATCCAGGAGGCCCGGGCCCAGAACAGCCTCGAGAACGAATTCGACAAGTTACTCGAACAAGCCGATGCCCTCGGCGTCGACCAGACATCACCCGACCTGTCGAATGTCACCGAGCGCACCGAGCCACCTCCCGAAGAACTCGAAGAGCTACTCGATCCCACCGGCCCGAGGTTCGATCCCGCGCTGGCCGCGCTCTACTTCCCCGACGGCGGCGAACCGCTGGCCCGTATCGAGATACCCGCGATCGGCATCGAGAAGATCGTGCTCGAGGGCGTCCACGTCGAAGATCTGCGCCAGGGCCCCGGCCACTACTCCTCGACACCGGCTCCCGGCCAGGCCGGCAACTCCAGCATCGCCGGCCACCGCACGACCTACGGTCAACCGTTCCACAATCTGGACAAGTTGGTCAGCGGCGACGAGATCGTCGTCGAGACCGTGCAGGGCCGATTCACCTACCGGGTCATTCCGCAGGCGCAGCAGTACTGGGGCGACGGCGAATACTGTCGGGCCCTCGACCAGAGCCGGGCCCAGCGCCTCACCGAAGGCTTGCCCGCGGCAGCGATCGAATCCGGCCTGCTCCCGCTGAACCTGCCCGACGATTTCGCGATCGGCGCGCTCGACGGCATCACCTACTTCGACACCAGCGAGCAGTCGGGCGATCAGGGCACGCCGACCCGCATCGACGAACCCGGCCAGCTCGGCCACTTCATCGTCGACCCGGGCTCGACCTGCGTGATCGAGGACTACAACGACAACCGCATCACCCTCACGGCGTGCCACCCCAAGTACACGGCTCGCCAGCGGATCATCGTGCAGGCGGTCCTGGTGGGCGTACCCGCCGATGCTCCGCCGGTCGCTCGCCCCGCCGGTGGCGACGAGGGCTTGGCTTCGGAGTTCCCCGACGAGAACCCGGTCGACCAAGCCACCACCGCGCCGGTGCCGAGCACCATCAACACCGGCGACGACGAACCGCCCTCCTCGACCACGACTCCTCTGGCCGAGACCGCATCGGCCAACACGATCGCCGCCGCACCGACCCAAACACCGCCCGGCCCCTTCGGCGCAGACGCGTTCGCCACGCCGGCCGATCTCGACGAGGGCCTCGGCTGGAGTTGGCAGTACCTGCCCTACGCCACGCTGTTCGGTTCGCTCACGATGCTGATCTACGTGATCGGCAGCTACTTCGCCCTCACCTGGCGCCGTATCCCGAGCTGGGCGCTGATGCTCCTACCGGTGGCCATCGGCCTCTTCCTGACCTTTGAGCAGGTGGACAAGATCCTCCCCGCCTACTGAGGACGCCGGTCGCGGCAAACCACCCCTACGGTGGGTAGCCGCATGTCTTTCCACCGGGACCGAGCATGAAGCACCCGCGGCGATTTGAACAGGTCGGTCGCCGGCTACCGGCGGCCCTGTTGTCGGTCGTCGTGTCGTTGGCCGCGGCCTGCGGATCGACCGACGAGACGACCGACCAGCCCGGCACGACGCTGGTACGCCCGCCCGACATCGTCGGCACCGTTGCGCCGACCGAGGACACGGTTCCGCAGTGGTACGGCGAACCGACCCATCCGCTCGCCATTCACCTCGGCGAATGCGTGATCGACTGGGACTGGGTCGAGGACGGCGAACGCATCCAGATCATCACCAAGGTGCCCTGCGACGGGGTCCATCACCGCGAGGTCTATTACGAGACGAGTTTCCCGGCCGACCAGGATGCGCTCTACCCGGGCGAGGAATTGCTGAACGAATTCGCCCGCAACGAGTGCTACCGCGAGTTCGAGCCGTTCGTCGGTCGCACCTACGAGGAGTCCGAGCTCGACCTGCTCTTCACCGTCCCGCCCGAACGCGAGTTCCTCGACTCCACCGCCCGTTATCGGGGCATCACCTGCTTCGTCGTCGCGCCGGACGGCCAGGAGCTGACCGGCACAGCCCGCAGCTCGGCGCGCTAGCGCTCGCTTCGCGCGGTGCGCGCGAGCTCAAACGTTCCGCGTGAAGACCGCGCCACGTGACTAGATTGGGGGCGATGCTGCTCACCGTGATCGCCGTGGCCGTTGGACTCCTGCTCGGACGTTTGTCCGGAGGGGGGTTCGACCGGCTGGGCTCGACCCCGATTCGGTTCCCCTTGCTGATGGCGATCGGCCTCATCGTGCCCGCGCTGGCCGAGCGGTTCGACTGGCCGGCCACCAACTTCATCATCGTGGCCGCGTTGCTCGCCGTCGTCGCGTTTGCCGGGGCCAACATGCACATGGTCGGTATGGGCGTCGTGCTGGTCGGCATCACCATGAACCTCGCGCCGATCCTGGCCAACGGCGCAATGCCGGTCGACCCCGAAGCCCTCACCTCGGCCGGCTTGGCGTCGGCCGAACAACTTCCGACGATCGAGCTGACCGCGCCCCGGCGGCTCGAGCAACCCGGCGACAAGCTCACCTTCCTGGGCGACATCATCCCGTTGGGGATCACCGATCAGGTGCTGTCATTCGGCGATCTGGTCCTGCTGTTCGGCATCGCCGACATCGCGTTCAACCTCACCCGGCGCCGCCGGCGACACCATCGCCGCCCGGTGGGCGCTGACGAAGCGCTGGCCAAGATGTTCGGCGAGATCGACACCACGATCGGCATCACCGCCGATTTTGCCGACCAGCCTCGGCCCTCGGCGCTCACCGTGCCGCGGACGGAACGAGCGCCGACCGACGCTCAAGCGACGAGCGCAGCCAGACCGGCCCACGACTGAGGGATCGCGCCCAAGCCGGTGCCGTCATCGGGATCCCAGTATTCGGCCAGCCCGGACTGGGCCGCGCCATCGCGCAGCCAGCCGCCCAGCGTTTCGGCGACGTCGGGCCGCCCTTGGCGGCGGGCCGCGACCCACAGCAAATAGCTGAGTTGGGGCCACGCCGGGCCCCGCCAGTACGTGCGGGGCGCGAACATCGCTTCGGCCCGGTGCACGCCGGCGGGACCATAGGGCGCGCCGTAGGCCGCAGGGTCGAGGAGGGCCGCAAAACCGGCATCGAGTTGCGCGGGATCTTCGACCACCAGCAGTCCGAGCATCGCGTCGAGCGACCGGGTTCGACCCGATCCGGCTTCGGTCGGCCCGGCATCGATCCAGGTTGTCAGTTCGGCATCCCAGCGCGCCTCGATGCGCGAAACCAGTTCTGCGGCCGGCGCAACCAGCGCCTGGGTCTCGGGATGGGCGTCGACCTCGGCCAGCTCGAAGCAGTTGAAGGCGAGCAAGGCATTGAAGCCGATGCTCGCGACCGGAAACTCGGGGTTCGCAATCGGAGACCCGACCCCGTTGCGTTCGATCGCGGCCACGAGATCGGATTTGTGGGCCCGCCACCGGTCGAGATCGAAGCCATCGCCCGGGCACATGTCATCCCAGCGAGGCGAGTCGTCGGCACCGGTCTCCCAAGGGTGACACAGCTCGACCAATCCGGTGCGATGGCGGCGGCGATCGGCCAGCAGGAACTGCAGACCCCATCGAGCCCGATCGAGCAGCTCGGTGCCGATCCCGTTGCCACGCCGGCGGAGTTCGGCGATGGCATGGCCGTACATCGGCGGTTGGGTGATCGACGATGCATCGGTGCGGCCCCAGAGATCCGCGTGGGCCCCGGGATCGCGTTGGTAATTCATGTGCGGTACGAACCCATGGGCGTCCTGGGTGGACAGGGCCTGGGTCAGCTCGGTGACGGCTCGTTCGGGCCGGCCGAGCGCAGCCCAGATGACCACGTGGAAACAGGAGTCCCACAGCCACTGCCAGGGGTAGACCTGCTCGTTCGGTGCGGCGTACCCCTCGGGCACCCAGTGGCGGTCGAGCATGGCCTCGATGGCGCCCAACTGGTCGGAGTTCTGCACGCCCCCTGTCTATCGTGCTGGTCATGACCTCCCGTCGTCCCACCGTCGCCATCGTGTCGTTCCGCCTCGGTCTGAGCGACGGCGTGTCGGTCGTGGCCGGATCCTGGCGGCGCGCCTTCGAGCAGCTCGGCTACCGGACCAAGACCGTGGCCGGCGAAGGCCCGGTCGATTGCATCGTGCCCGAGCTCGCCATCGGCGCCGAACTCGAGCCCACCGCTGAACAACTTGCCGCGGCACTCGACGACGCCGACATCGTCGTGGTCGAAAACCTGTTGACCATCCCCCTTCACCTGCCGGCGGCCCGAGCGCTGGCCCGGTACCTCCGCGGTCGCCCGGCGCTCCTGCATCACCACGACCCGCCGTGGCAGCGGGAGCGATTCGCGCACGTCACCGAGCTACCGCCCGACGATCAGGCGTGGCGCCACGTCACCATCAACAAGCTGACCGAGACCGAGTTCGCCGAGCGCGGCCTGGCTGCCACCACGATCTACAACGGTTTCCGAGCCGACCCTCCGCCCGGCGATAGAGCCGGCACCCGAGCCCGTCTCGGTGTTTCCGAATCCACCCGCCTGGTCGCGCACCCGGTGCGAGCGATCGAGCGGAAGAACATCCCCGCGGCAATCGATCTGACCGCCCAGCTCGGCGGCACCTACTGGCTGCTGGGTGACCCCGAGGAAGGCTACGACGCGACCCTGGCCGAGCTGCTGGCCAACGCACCCTGCCCCGTCCTTCGCCACCGCGTCGACGCCATCGCCGACTGTTACGCGGCGTCGGACCTGGTTGCGTTCCCGTCGACGTGGGAGGGGTTCGGCAACCCGCCCATCGAGGCCGCGCTGTACCGTCGACCGGTGGTGGTCGGGCCGTATGCCGTGGGTGCCGAGATCCGAGCGATCGGATTTCGGTGGTTCGATCTCGAGACCATCGATCAGGCCGACGCCTTCTTGGCCCTGCCGCCGGATCATCCCGATCGTGTCGCCCTGCTCGACCACAATCAACGAGTCGCCATCGAGCACTTCTCAGAGGCCACCATGGTGGAAGCCCTGGCCCGGCTGATCGCCCAGGCGGGCTGGCCGCAACCCGAGGCAACGCCATGACCACACCCGACGACGATCCGTTCGCACCCGACCCCGACGACCCCGTCGTCCAACGCCGAGCCCGTTGGGCGCGGGTCGTCCGCGTGGCCAAGCGACTCGGCTACACGCTGTTCCTGGTCGCGATCGTCTTGTTCCTCGTTGGTTACGCTGCCGGTTTCACCACCCGCATCACCACCGCGATCGTCGTCGCCATCGTGGCCGGATCCATCGTCCTGGCTCCCGGCATCGTGTTCGGCTACGCGGTGAAGGCGGCGGACCGGGAGGACCGCATGCGAGCGATGGGATTGCCCCCCGACACCGGTCACTAGCCCGGCGCGCCGACCCGCGTGTGGCCATCGGGCCCGGCCCGCCTAGCCTGGGCGCAGCCAGAAATCTGGTCCCGCAATCGAACGAGGAATGCCGTGACAGTCCGTATGGTGGCCGCCGACCGGCGGGCGCAGCTGCTCGACGTGGCGCTCTCCACGTTCGGCACCGACGGCTATCACACCACCTCGATGAACGCGGTCGCCAAGGCCGCCGGCGTGACCAAGCCGGTGCTCTACCAACACTTCGAGTCCAAGGAGGAACTGTTCCTCGAGCTCCTGCGGTCGATCACCAAACGGATCAGCGAGGCCGTGACCGCGGCGGCCACCTCGACCGACGACCCGCACCAACAAGTGGTCGACGGCACCAAGGCGTACTTCAAGTTCTTCGCCGAGGAACCGCCGGCGTTCACCGTGATGTACGGCGATGGCGTCCGGGCCGTACCGAAATTCGCCGACGAACGGCGGGCGATGGAACTGACCCTCGCCACCAACCTCGCCGCCCTGATCCACATCGAGGGCATCTCTGACGACGAACGCATGGCGATGGCCCACGGCATCCTGGGCCTCAACGAGGGCATTACCCGCTACTGGTTCGAAGTCGACGGCAGCCAGACCCACGAGGTCATCGCCACGATGAGCGCCGAGCTGGCCTGGGCCGGTCTCCGCGGCGGGCGCTAGCCGGGCGAGATGTCCACGGGCGGGTCGGGCAGATCGCCGGCCACGACGCGGGGCAGGTGCTCACGTAAGTTCACCGGCAGCGTCGGAACGTCGGAGTCGAGCAGCTCGTCGAGGGTCCACCACCGCGCCCCTTGAAAGGCCATCGCTTCCAGAAACTCGAGCCCCCGGGGGTTGTACTCACCGGTCTCGCAGTACGCGACATGGATGCGCTCGTCCGAATCGAAGTGGTAGCCGCCGAAATCGAATTCGACGTGCTGCACCCAGATACACGGCCCGACCTCGGCGTGAATACCGGTCTCTTCGATCAGCTCGCGCCGGCAGGCGACTGCGCTGTCCTCACCGGGATCGATGCCGCCACCCGGGATCTCCCACCACGGCGGTTTCGAACGGTCGGCGGGGTCGATCGCCTGCATCAGGAAGATCCGGTTCCGGGCATCGAGCAAAACCACGCGGGCGGCCGGACGGCGCAGGGTAAACGACACGGCGTCACCCTAGTGGTTGTCGCGCGTTCCAACTGGACCGCAACACCGGGGACGGACCAGGATTGCTGCTCTCCCCGACCTTTCCCTGATCTAGATTTTCATGTATTTTCGACTTACGTCATAACTTTCTTCACGCGGCGACCGGCATCGACCGCGCGACGTGTCCCGTGAAGGCGTAGCCCATGCAGCCCAAATTCCTCTCTCGTTACGCCGCTCGCTGGTCGACTCGGGCGACCGCGACCAACCGCCTGCTGCCCATCCCGCAACGACGGGTCGACATGGACCAGTGGCCGGAATCGCCCCGACGACGCCCGACGGTCCGCTACCGGCCGATCGATCGGTCCACCCGCCCCACCGGCGACGCGTCGCCGGAGAAGCCAGCCGAGCGCGAAGCGGAGAAGCCAGCCGAGCGCGAAGCGGAGAAGCCAGCCGAGCGCGAAGCGGAAGGGATGGCCGCGGTGGCGGCCTCCTCGGCTGTCGCCGATCAGCGTTTTGGTGGAGGCTCGGCGCAGGCCCCCGAACCGCCGGCCAAGGTTGCCGAGGCGGCCGACAAGTCGGACGGCAAGGGCAAGGCCGTCACCGCTGCGGCCGGAGCCGGTGCGGTCGCGGCCGCCGCCAGTGGCAGGGCGGGTATCGGCCCGAACGGGCCCCACGACAACGGCGATGACGGCAGCAGGCCCCGCGGTCGTTGGTGGTTGTGGCTGACGCTGCTCGCCGCGCTCATCGTCAGCGCGATCATCTTGGCGACGCAGGGCGACGACGACGATGGTCAGGTGCCCTCGACCAGCACGACGGTGGCGACGACCGAGCCGACGGTGACCGATGCGACCACGACCGAGACGCCGACATCGACATCGCCCACCACCACCGAGGACATCGCCACGACCACGACCGAGGATGTGTCGACGACGACCAGCGAGGCCGAACGCACCGGCCCGGACCTCGGCGGCATCTTTCCGCCGCCGACCAGCGGCGCGCCCGACTCCGGCACGACGACGGCACCCGAGACCACCACCGCGCCATAGACGCCGGCGACGGTCCCTCACCGGCGGGGTGAACATCGGCGAGACTGGTCACCGTGACCGTGCGCGCCCTGCACCAGAAGCGGCCCAACCAGCGGGCCGAACCCCTCGACATGAGCCAGCTCGACGATGCGCTGGCCACATCGTCGTGGGTGTGGATCGACCTGCTCGATCAACCCGCGGCCGAAGTCGAATCGCTGTGCACGCGGCTGGGCTTCGACCCGTTCGCGGTCGAGGACGTCCTCGACATCGAGCTGATCCCGAAATACGAGGACTTCGGTTCGCACATGTACGTGGTGCTCCACGCGCTGATCGCCGAGCACGATCGCATCGACACCCAGGAGGTCGACGCCTTCATCGCCGATCGGCTGATCGTCACCGCCCACGCCGCACCGGTCGCCGGCATCGAGACCCTGCGGGAGGCCCTCACCCGCCACCCGACCGCAGCCGGTTGTGCTGATCCCAGCGCCGTCCTCGCTCGCCTCGGTGAGCTCCTCGGGCGGCGCTACCTCGAGGTCCTCGTCGAACTCGAGAGCCGCATCGAGGAACTCGACGCCCAGGCCCTGCTCGGCGATCCGCAGGTGCTGGCCGATGTACAAGCGCTGCGCCGCGACGAATCGACGATCCGCACGATGCTCTGGCCCCAACGACAGGTGCTGGCCTCGCTGCGGGCCGAAGACAGCGAGTTGATCAGCCCGATGGGCCATCGCCGGTTCGGCGATGCATACGACATCCACAACCAGCTGGTCGAGTCGCTGAGCGCCTCTCGAGCGCTGCTCTCCCATGTGCTCGACACCTATCGTGGCGCGACCGATGAGCGCTTGGCGGTGATCACCCGGGTGCTCACCGTGTACGCCGCGATCATGTTGCCGCTGACGTTGATCACCGGCTTCTTCGGCATGAACTTCGTGGACATACCGCTCACCGGTTCTCGGCACGGTTGGCTCATCGTCACGCTGGGAATGTTCGCGCTGGCCGCCGTGTCGCTGGCGTTCTTCGCCTACCGGGGCTGGATCGGCGGCACCCGCCTCCAGGCCACGAGCAAGCGGGTCGGGCGGGGTCTGGCCTACGCGGCGTACTCGCCGCTCCGCCCCATCCGCAACCTGCGTCGCCTGTCACCAACGGTACGGCACGGCACGAAGCCGGTCGTCCCGGAAGCGGTGCTCGAGCCCCACCTCGAGCACGACCACTGGCGGCTCGACCCCGACGAGTTGCCCGACTAGCGCCCGCTAGTTCTTCAACAACTCGCTGAACGGCGTGGTCTTGTCGGGGCCGGGCTCCTTGGGCAGGCCGAGGATGCGCTCGCCGAGGATGTTGCGCTGCACCTGATCGGTTCCGCCGTAGATCGACGGTCCTGGCGAGAATTGGGTGAGTTCCTGCACCACACCGCCACCGATCTCACTCGACTTGCCGGCCAGCATGCCGTCGGCGCCGATCACCAGGTTGCCCACCTCCCGGAACTGCCGGTAGAGCTCGCTCATGGCCAGTTTGGCCAGATTGCCCTCGCCGCCGGTGCGGTTCTTGTTGTTCTTGGCCCGCATCCCCGAGAGGCGATTCACCTCGGTGAGGCTGTAGAGGTGGGCCAGCCGGTCGCGCACGACGGGATCGTCGGCCCGACCCAGCTTCTCGGCGATCTCGCCGAGCCACAGCACCAGATCGCTGCCGACTCGCGGCACGCCATCTTCACCGCCTTTGCGCATGGTCAGGTCGCCGACCCGACGGTCGAGCATCCCGGCGATTTGACCCGGGTTGGCCCGGGCCATCGGCACCGAGCCACCGCCCAACGTCGTCCGTTCGACCATCAACGTGGTGTTGGCGACCCGCCAACCATCACCGAGATCACCGATCAAGGCGTCGTCACCCACACGGGCATCGTCGATGAAGACCTCGTTGAACATGGCCCGGCCCGTCATCTCCCGCAGCGGCCGCACGTCGACGCCCGCCTGCTGCATCGGGAAGCCGAAGTAGGAGATCCCCCGGTGCTTGGGCGCGTCGGGATCGGTACGGGCGATCAGCATGCCCATGTCGGCGATCTGGCCACCCGAGGTCCAGACCTTCTGGCCGTTGATGATCCACTCCTCGCCGTCCTTCTCGGCCTTGGTCTGCAGCCCGGCGAGGTCCGAGCCCGCGTTGGGCTCGGAGAACAGCTGACACCACGCCGACTGCCCGTTGAGGATCGGCTTCACGAAGCGCTCGATCTGCTCGGGGG
>JABDJW010000397.1 GCA_013002375.1 Acidimicrobiales bacterium
GTCGCCGAGGTGGGTGGCGACCGCTCGGTTCGCGGCGCCTTGACCCAGGCGGTGGCGCAGCTCCTCATCATCGAGCAGCCGGTTGGCCGCTTCGCCGAACGCCCGCAGGTCGTGGGGATCCTCGATCAGCAGACCGCTCTCGCCGTCGATGATCTGATCGACGATCCCGCCGACCGCACTGCCGATCACCGGTGTGCCCTTGAGCATGGCCTCGGCGATGGTGAGCCCGAACCCCTCGGCCAGGCTCTTCTGGGAGACGATCGCGGCGTGGCGTTGCAGGGCGTTGACGATGGCGGCGTTCTCCTCGAGGTCGCGCATGGGCAGGCAGACCAGCTGCACCCGCGCGCGGATCTCGTGGGGGAGTTGGCGCCAGGCGTGCCAGCAGTTGATCAGCACGTCGCCGCCTTCGGGATCGTCGGCCACCGCGGTCACCACCGGTCCGGCCAGCACCAATTCGGCGTCGCGGCCGTCGCAGATGTGGCGGGAGAACGCTTCGAGAACACCGTCCATGTCCTTCATCACGTCCCAGCGCGACACCTGCACCATCATGGGCCGGTCGGGCGCGGCGGGCGGGCCGGTTCGGAACACGTCGCAGCCCAGCTCGACCTTGGCCGGGGTGCCGTCGGTGCGGGTGAAGGAGGTGTCGCCCGAGCGTCCGGCCAGGATGCCGACTTCGGTGAGGATGGCCTCGACGGTCTCGGGGCTCATCGGCTGGTTCTTGGGGGAGAACGGATCGATCGACGGCCAGATGATCGAGCGGTGATTGCGGGGCACCCACGGCGGCGGAAACTTGGGGTCGGTGAACACGTAGTGGCCGACGAACGGTTCGAGGTAGGGGCGCAGGAACTCCCAGCCCCGCTCGGTGAACTCGTTGGGTTCGTCGAGGCCCACGTGGCACCGCCACACGACCGAACACCCGAGCTCGGCCGCGTGCTGCGCCAACCCCGCGGTCTGGGGATCGTGCAGGATGATCACATCGCCCGGCCGTACGGCGTCGGCCAGCTCGGCGGCCTGTGGAGCCAGTGCGTCCTGGTAGAGCTGGTGTTCGGCCTCGCGTAGGCGGCCGCCATCGCCGGGGCCGCCGTAGAGGTGGTTGTGGATGCGTTTGGTGACGGTGAAGAACTCGGGCCCGGCCTCGATCACCAGCCAGCGGGTGTCGACGCCGACCCCGGTCGCGTAACCGAGCAGGACGTGCAGCATCTCGGCCACGCCGCCCCCGGCCGCGGTCGAGTTGACGTTCACCACGCTGCGGCCGCCGAGCATGGTCTCGGCCGCAGCGCCCATGTTCACCAGATTGTCGGTGCGGTCCGAGCCGATGACGTCGGCGAACCGATGCGGATCGCGGGGTTTGACAGTTACCTCATGCATAGTGCCGTCACCGTCGCGCTACCTGCCACCATCGACTAGAGCCGAAGGTCACGCCCAGGGGCTTGGCACGCGAAACAACCCTCGGTCTGGCGGGGAAGGGCCCGACCGAGGGTCGTTTCGTGGGGAAGCGTGATCAGGAGGGGCTCAGGAGCCGCCGCACCAGGCGAACAGCCCAGGCGACGAGCGGTGCAGCGCAAACACCTCGTTGATCGGCAGGAAGCTGCCCTCGGGCAGCGCGGCGAAGATCGGTCCCTCGACCGGGTCGGCCAGCGTGGAGTAGTCGATCTGGCCCTGGGCCGCAGCCTGGAACAGGTCGAGGTCGCGCAGGGTGTCCTGCCCGGCCTTCATGCACGCGATGCCGTCGGCTGCCGGCTTGGCTGCCGCGGCGGTGCCGACGGATACGCCGGTCACCATGAAACCGGCCAAAAGGGCGGCGATGATCTTTGTCTTCATGGGGTTCCCCCAGTGTTCAACGCATCGGGACGATCCCGCTGCTACCGGCTACTACGTCGGCCCGACCGGTTTGGATGCGCGGCCGGCCAGATTTCGCGATTCGTCCCTCAGCCGGTGGTGGCGACGGTGCCCTCGCGGCGGGGGTCGGCCGCGCCCATGACCGAACCGTCGGGCCCCACGGCCAGGACATGGAGGCCGCTGATCTCGGCGGTGTCGGTGGCCAGGACGTGCCCGAACGCTTCGAGCTCCGGGGCCAGGCCGGGGTCGGCCCCCTGCTCGATGCGGACGGTTTCGCCCGACGGCACGATGTTGGGCAGCAGCACCGCCTCGATTGGCGACAGGTTCCAGTCGAGCAGGCCGACGAGAGTCTTGGCCACGTAGGCGATGATCGCGGGGCCGCCGGGCGAGCCCAGCGCATAGATCACGTTGCCGTCGGCGTCGAGTACCAGGGTGGGCGCCATCGACGAGCGGGGTCGCTTGCCGGGCGCCGGGGCGTTGGCCACCGGCGCGCCGTCGTCGTCGATGGGCTGGAACGAGAAGTCGGTCAGCTGGTTGTTCAACACCATGCCGCCGGCGACCCGGCCGCTCCCGAAGCTGAACTCGACGCTGGTGGTCATCGTCACCACGTTGCCGGTGGTGTCGCGCACCACGAAGTGCGAGGTGCCCGATGCTTCTTCGGTGGCGTCGGCACCGGGATCGAAGCCGGCGATGACCCCCGGCTCGACCGTCGCGCTGGCCTGGGTCGGGTCGATCGTGGCCGACCGTTCCGCCAGGTAGCCGGGGTCGAGGAGTTCTGGCACCGGCACCGCAACGAATCGATCGTCGGCCAGGTACAAACCACGGTCGGCGTAGGCCCGGCGCCCGGCCTCGATGAAGTGGTGCCACCCCTTGGCGGTGGGGCCGAGGGCTTCCATGTCGAAGGCCTCGAGCTGGCCGAGCCACGAGAGCACACCGACCCCGCCCGACGTCGGTGGCGGGGCGCCGCACACCCGGTATTCGCGGTAGGGGAGGCACAGTGCTTCGAGCACCCGGGCCTCGTAGCTGGCGAAGTCGTCCTCGGTCAGGGCGCCCGGCCGGGGTTCGGCGGCCACGGCCTCGACGATCATGGTCGGGAGGTTGCCGGAGTAGAACTCCCTCCAATCTTCGGACACGCCCTGGAGCGTGGCCGCGTAGTCGGGGTTGGTGAAGACGTCGCCTTCAGCGGGAGCTTCACCGTCGGTGTTCAGGAAGAGGGCGCGGAAGTCGTCGCTGGGAGCGAACGCGATGCGTTGGGCAATCGAATCGGCCATCCGGGGTGATACCTCGAAGCCGTCGGTGGCCAAGCGCTTGGCGGCATCGAAGTTGGTCGCCCACGGCGCAGTGCCGTGGTCTTCGTGGGCCCGGGCCAGCATGGCCACCACGCCGGGCACCCCGACCGAGCGGCCACTGTTGACCGCATCGAAGAACGGGAGCGGCTCACCGGCTTCGTCGAGCAGCAGCTCGGGGTCGGCCCCCGCCGGCGCCTCTTCCCGTCCGTCGTAGGCGGTGATCGCGCCGGTTTCGGCGTCGAAGTAGAGCAGGAAGGCACCGCCGGCCAGGCCAGAGCTCTGGGGTTCGACCAAGCCCAACACCGCCTGGATCGCAATGGTGGCGTCGATGGCCGACCCGCCTTGTTCGAGCACCGCAAGGCCGGCATCGGTGGCCAGCGGGTGCGCGGCGGCCACCAATGCGGGTACGGCGTCGGCCATCGCGGTGGTCGGCGAGAGGGTGGCAGTCGAGGGGGTGGTCGGGGGCACAGTGCTGGTGGCCGCCGTCGTTGCGTCGTTGGCGATCGCGATGGTGCCCGACGGTGCGGTTGTGCTCGACGAACAAGCCGCAGCGAACAGCGCCACCGCAACCAGCAGCCGTCTCGCGCGACGGGTCACACCCGATTGTGATGCCATGAAGTGAAGCTAGTTCTCCGACTCGAACCGGACATCCTCGACACCCGATGCCCGTCTTGCTAGACCCGGGCCGGTGGACCTGTCTGTTCCTGGCTACGAGCTGCTCGAAGAAATCGATTCCGGTGGCCCCGCCACCGTCTATCGAGCGCGCGACCTGAGGCTCGGGCGCATCGTGGCGCTGAAGGTGTTCACCGACGCGGCCTGGAGCGACGCCGTGGAGCGCCGCTTCGCCCGCGACCGGTCGGCGCTGGAACGCTTGTCGGCCCATCCCGGTGTGGTCACGACCTATGGCGTCGGCCGCGCCTCCGACGGCTCGCCGGTCATCGCCACGGCGTACTCGGACAGCGATTCGTTGCAGGATCGCCTCGATGGGTCCGGCCCGAACGAACCGGTCGGGCTCGACTGGAGGGTGGCTACGGCGTTGATTCTCGACGCGGCCGACACGATCGAGCACGCCCATTCGTTGGGGATCTTCCACCGCGCCATCAAGCCGGCCCACATCTTGATCGATGCTTCCGGCCAGGCAGTCGTGAGCGATTTCGGCGTGGCTCAGTTGGTGCAGGACTGGAGCGAGTCGGTCACCCTTTCGGCCGGCAGCTTGGGGCTGTTCAGCCCGCCCGAGGCCTTCGATGGGGCGCCGCCGACGCCGCCCGCCGACGTTTACAGCCTCGGCGCCACGTTGTGGGCTGCGATCGTGGGTCACCCGCCGCTGACGGTGGCCGGCGAGGCGGTCAGCTTGATGGAGTCGATGAAGCGGATCGCCGAGGTACCCGTGCAAGATCTCGGGCCGCGAGCTCCGCAGGCGGTGAGCGATGTCGTGCGCCGGGCGATGGCCAAACGACCCGAGGATCGCTACCCGACCGCTCGGGCCTTTGCCGATGCTCTGCGCGCCGCGCGGGCCGAAGCCGGGGTGGCGATCGACCAGGGCCCGCCCACCGTCGTCGAAGCCGCGCCGACGGTTGTCGAATCACCGCCACCGGCCCCGGCCGCTGAGCTCGTCGCGGCACCGGTGGCACCGGTCCCTCCCGAGGCGGCCGCGCCGGTCAGTCCGGCGGCTGCCGCGGCCGCGCCCACCTTCTCGTGGGACGAACCCAACCAGCAGACCACTGCGCAACGCATCTCGCTGGCCGAGCGCCGCAATGCCCAATCGCGCACCCTCTTGATCGCTGCGGCCTGCCTGGTCGGGGTCTTGTTGGTCGGTACCGCGGTGTGGGGCGTGTTCCTGCGCGGCGGCGAGAATGGCGGCGGTGATACCGAGGTCGCCGGTATCACCGAGCAGAATCCGGATCCCGATCCCACCGTGGCGCCGACCGTGGTGGCCGATGGCCCTCCGGTGGTCGAAATCGTGCCTGGCGACGAGATCATCCAGACCAACGTCGACGTGCCGGTCGAGCTCAGCTTCACCTCCGAGGGCGCGATTGATCGGTTCGAATGGGATTTGGGCTTGTTCGGGCAGTTCAGCGACATCGTGATCACCCCCTCGTTCCCGGAGCCGGCCGAGTACGTGGTCTTCCTCGGGGCCGAGGGCCCGGGTGGCACCGGCGCCGATTCGGTGATCATCCAGGTCTTGCCGGCCGGGGCTGCGCTGGGCCCCGACCTGTTCGGTGAGAGCGACCAGCCGAGGCCCGTGGCTGGGTTCGATGCGTCGACGTCGAGCCCCGTCGTCGGCGAACGCGTGACGTTCCGCAACACGTCGACCAACTCCAGCACGTTCGTGTGGCGCTTCGGGCTGGAGACCTCGGATCTGGTCGATGCCACGTTCACGTTCGCCGAGGCCGGCACCTTCACCGTTACGCTCTTCGCCTTTGGTGACGGCGGGGTCGACAGCACGACCCAGACGCTGATCGTCACCAACAATCTGTTGCCGATCGCCGATTTCGCGGTGTCATCGGAGACCCCGGCGCCGTGTGATCGGGTCACCTTCACCAACAGGTCGCAGAAGGCCGATCGGTTCCGGTGGGAACTCGGCAACGGCGAGACCTCGACCGACATCAACCCAACGACCGTCTACAACACTGCGGGTGAGTACATCGTTGCGCTCACCGCCGTCAACGACGAGGGCGAGGACACGACGACGTTGTTGATCACGGTGGGCGACCTCACCGGCGACGTCGCCGCGGCCAGCCCACCCACGCCGGTCTGCTGAGCCAAATTCGTTCGACAGGCCAAATTCGTTCGACCGGCTGGGCCGGGCCTCGTTTGAGGCCCGGCCTTCGGCGTCGGGCCTAAGGCCCGCCGGGAACCTCGAACACCTCAGCCAGGCCGGGGATCAGCGCGTTGCGGGTGGCCCACAGGTCGCCGTCGCGATCGAACGTGATCGCGGTTACGAGCGGTATCTCATCGGCGATCTCGGGGCATTCGAGCACATCGAGATCACAGGCCACGATCCGCCCGCCGAAGGGCTCCTGAAAGATCTCGACCGCGGGCCAACCGCCCACATCGAGTTCGACCACATAGAGCCGGCCGTCGGGGCCGAACACCATGTCGACGATCGAGGTGAAGCCGCCGTCGAACACCTTGGTGCACTGCGGGGACGAGCCGCACATGACGTTCTCGGCATCGGGGTCGATCCGCCAGATGTTCGATTCGCCGTCGGGTCCGGGGAAGCCCTTGAGTTCGCCGACGTAGTAGTAGCCGTCGGGCCCGATCGCGACGGTGGTCGGCACCGATTCGGCCGGCATCATGTCGGTCTCGCAGATGAAGGCGAGATCAGGAATCGACGGAGTCGGGCAACCGAGCTGCAGCTGCAGGTTGAGGGTGGAGACGAGCTCGGTCGGGAAGACGGCGACGACATCGACGTTGCCCTTCTTCTTCACTTCGAGCAGCGTGTTGCCGCCGGCATCGACCACGAGGGCGGTCTTCTTGTTGATCGTCTCGACGTCGTACGGGTTCGAATCGATCGGGCCGCCGTCGGGGTTGTATTCGGCTTCGAACTCGAAGAGGTCGACGATCAGGCGGCTGCGCCCGTTGGCGACGCGGTAGAGCGCCTGACCGGTGTTGGCCTCGCCGGATTCGCCCGCGCCGACGGTCGCCCAGAGCGAGCGGCCTCGTTGGGTCGACACCGCCGTGACTCCCGGTAGTTCGGCCACCACCTCTCCGTGGAGGTTGACGATGCCCTGCCCGGCATCGGCCACGAAGATCTCGCCGTTGCGTTCGGTCGCCAGGCCGAACAACGGACTGGCGAAGTCGCTTCCGTCGGCGCCGGCGCCGGCCGGTAGGAGTGCGGTGGCCAACAGGCCCAACACCGCGATGAATACGAAGAGTTTTCTTTTTGCTGACCCCATGGTCCCTGCCTTTCCCGCTGCTAACTCTGAGCCTGCTCGCTCGGCGCCGAAATGTGAAGCGCGAATTCTGGTGAATCTGACGTCAGCGGAGTTCGTCGAACGATTCGATGATCGAATCCATCAGGGCCCAGATGTCGGGGACGTGCTCGCGACAGGCCACCGCCCCGATGGTGAAGTCGTCGCAGTAGCTCCAGCCGGTGACGTTCAGACCGAGGTCCATGACCAGCGGGCCCATGCTGATCACCTGCACGACCTTGGCGCCGTTGGCATAGAGGGGTTGGCGGGGCCCGGGAACGCTCGAGGCGATCAGCGAGTACGACGCCTTCGACGTGTATCGGCGCATGGGTCGCGGCAGCCAGTTGACGACGGTGGTCCAGATCGGCCAGGCCTCCATGTAGTCGTGCTGCAGCTGTGGGCCGCGCTCCTCCCGGGCGGCCCGAGCGGCCTTGGTGTGGGCCGAGATCGCCTGTAGTCGTTCGACCGGATCGTCGATGGTGGTGGCGAGCTCGATCGACCAGATGGCGGTGCGATTGCCCCAGTCGCGGGTTTGGTCCGGCTGCCGGGTCGACACCGGGATCGAGGCGGTGAGGCTGTCGGCCGGCAGTTCGTCGTGGGCCAGCAGGTAGCGCCGGGCGCCGCCGGCCACCACGGCCAGGAAGACATCGTTGACCGTGACGTCGAAGTGGTTCTTCACCCGCTTCATCTCGCGCAACGAGATCGTGTCGTGGGCGAACCACCGGTGCGGGGTGAGTTCGGCGTTCCAGCGAACCTTGTCGACCGCGAATGACCGGGCCAGGGGTTGGGCCGTGCGGTTCTGGCGCAGGGCCGCCTGCCCGCTGCGCGCGGTCTTGGCCATCAGCCGGGGGAGGCGCCCAAGCGTCCGGGCGTCCTGCACCAGGCTGTCGGCCAGCAGCCACTTCTTGCTCGGGATCGGGTCACGCGGTATCGACTCGAGCGGCGGCGGGTCGGGCCATTCGTCGGGCGATTCGGTGAGCATATCGAGCAGCAGCTGAGCGCTCGACAGGCCGTCGGCCAGCGAGTGGTGCACCTTCATCACGTAGGCCAGCCGCCCGTGTTCGAGCCCGTCGACCATCCAGGCCTGCCACAGCGGTCGATCGTGCTCGAGGCCGATGCTGGCGATCATCGAGATCACCTCGCTGAGCTCGTGCTTGCCGCCCGGGGCCGGTGCGGTGACCCGGCGAACGTGGTAGTCGATGTCGAGGTCGGGATCCTCGACCCACCAGGGATGCCCGAGCCGCAACGGCACCTTCACCAGCCGCCATCGGAACGGTTCGGCCATCGGGATCGACAGGCGCACGCCTTCACGGAACGACTCGTAGTCGAGGGGGGCGCGGGCGCCCTCGGGGTCGATGACGACCACCTTCATCGTGTGTTGATGCTGGGCGTGGGTCTCCTGGAAGATGAACTGGGCATCTTCCCCGTGGAGTCTGCGCATGACCCGCCCTTACGTCGTCTCCGAGAGGCGGGTGCCGCTGTCGTTGCCGAACGGATCCTCGACCACGGTCGGCTTGCCCAGTTCGGCCGCGGCCATGAGTTCGGCCAGGGCATCGTGGAAGCCGTCGGCGATGTCCCAGTGATCGGGCACGAGATCGGGATCGACGATCAACCCGAAGTCGACGCGGTCCATGTAGCTGAACAAGGTGATGTTGAGCCCCATCGACTCGGCGATGATGCTGGCGCTGAAGATGCCGGTCACGCGGGCCCCTCCGATGTAGAGCGGGAACGGTGGCCCGGGCACGTTGGAGATGGCGGTGTTCACCGTGGTCATCAGCGACATCAGACCGCTACTGGCCAGCCCGTGGACGGCGGCGCCGATGATCGCGGGCGGGATGACTTCGCCCATCGACGGGATCTCGGTGGAGCGGACGGCGGCCGTCAGCTCCTTGGCGCCCATGCTGCTCTCGTGGATGGCGAGCAGGCGTTCGGCCGGGTCGTCGATGTCGGTGGCCAGCGAGACGAGCATGGTGGCCACCTTGTTGTCCATCGCGTCGTCGCCTTCCTCGCGGGTCGACACCGGCACCATCGAAAGCAGGCGCTGCTCGGGCAGTTCGCCCCGCTCGTCGAGGTAGTGGCGTAGCGCCCCGGCGCAGACGGCCAGCACCACGTCGTTGACCTTGACGTCGTAGTGGTTTTTGACCGCCTTGACGTCGTCCATCGCCACCGAGCAGAACGCCAGGCGTCGTTTGGGGCCCACCGGACCGTTGAACACCGTGGTAGGCACGTGCTGCGGGACGTCGCCGACGCCCTCGCGGACCTTGGAGATCAACGTGGCGCCGCGGATCGCGCCCCGGGCCAAGTAGTTGGTCAGCCGGAGCGGGGTGGCGGCGGCCGATATCGACGCTCGGGCCAGCAGCTCGGCGTCGCTCGGCGCGGGACCGGCCCGTTCGACCTCGGCACCGGTCGGGATGTGGGGCGGATCGGCATCGGGCTCGAAGTCGAACAGGACCGTGGCCAAGCTGGCGCCGGCCATGCCGTCGAGCAGGCAGTGATGGAACTTGCTGAGCAGCGCCACCCGGCTGTTGGGCAACCCCTCGATGAACCACATCTCCCACAGCGGCCGGCGCCGGTCGAGTTGGCGGCTGAGGATCTTGCCGGTCAGGGCGGCCAGTTCCTCGTGACCGCCGGGGGCGGGCAGGGCCACATGGTGGAGGTGGTTGTCGACGTCGAAGTCGTCGTCGTCGACCCAGATCGGCAGATCGAGCTTGAGCGGAATCTCGTGGAGCTTCCACATGAACTTCGGGGTCAGCGTCATCCGCTCGAGCATGAGCTCGCGCACGCCGAGAAAGCTGAAGTCGGGCGAGTCGGTGGCGTCGATGATGACGAGGCCGCCGAGGTGCTGGTGCCAGTTGGGCTCCTCGATCGACAGGAACAGCGCGTCGGTGCCGCTGAGTCGCTTCATGGCCGGATGGTACCTGCTTGTTCGGTGGCCCATCCATAATCGGGTTTGCCGTTGGGGTTGCGTTCGACCTGGTCGACCACCACCAGTTCACGCGGCACCTTGTACCCGGCGAGGTGATCGCGGCAGTACTCGCGGAGCGGCTCGAGCTCGAGGGCGGCGCCGGCGCGCAGCGACGAGACCGCCACGACGCGGTTGCCCCAGCGCTCGTCGGGGACGCCGACGACGACCGCGTCGTAGATCGCGGGATGGGCCTTGAGCACGGCCTCGACTTCCTCGGGGAAGACCTTTTCGCCGCCGGTGTTGATGCTGACCGAGCCGCGGCCGACCAGGGTGATGGTGCCGTCGGCTTCGGGGGTGGCCATGTCGCCGGGCAGCACCCATCGGGCGCCGTCGAGCTCGACGAAGGTGGCTTTCGATTTCTCTTCGTCGCGGTAGTAGCCGAGGGGTACGTGGCCGCGCCGGGCCAGCCGGCCGATCACGCCCGAACCGGGCTCGACCGGCCGGTTGTCGTCGTCGAGCACCAGGGTGTCGGCCCCCATGGCGAAACGCGAGCCACCCGCCTCGCCGTCGCCCATGGTCGTCTGCGATCCGGCCACGCCGGTCTCGGACGATCCGTAGCCGTCGACGATGATCAGGTCGGGCAGGTGTTCGCGCAGCGATTCCTTGACCGCCGCAGTCAGCATGGCCCCGCCCGAGCCGATCACGAACAGCGAGCTGAGGTCGCGCTGGGCTCCGTCGGCCGCCGTATTGGCCGCAATGGCATCGGCCAGCGGGCGGGCCATGGCATCGCCGACCAGGATGCAGATCATCACCCCTTCGCGTTCGATCGTGTCGAGCGCTTCGTCGGCGTCGAACCCGCCCGGCGAGAGCAGGACCGCGGTACCACCGCCGAAGAAGGTCTGGAGCGTTCCCCAGTGGGCGCTGACGTGCATCAGGGGCGGGGTCTGCAGCTGCACGCCTTGGCCTTCGGGAATGCGGCCCGGCAGTTCGTCGGGCGAGGCGATGGGCCCCTCCATCTGGGTGGGGTCGCCGCCGCCGAGCGCGGCGAAGAAGATGTCCTCGTGGCGCCAGACCACGCCCTTGGGCATGCCGGTGGTGCCGCCGGTGTAGGCGATGTAGATGTCGTCGCCGCTGCGCTCGGCGCCGTCGGGTCGTTCGGGTGATGCGGCCGCGAGCGCGGTCTCGTAGTCGGCCGCGTCGGCCATGTCATCGCCGGCGCGGTAGTCGGCGCCGCTGTCGTCGTCGACCAGCAGCACGTGGCGGATGCCGGGGCACCGGGGCACGACCTCGGTCAGCCGGGGCGCGAACCGGCGGTGGGCGATGACGGCCACCGAATCGGAGTTGTCGAACAGGTACTCGAGCTCGCGTTCGACGTAGCGGTAATTGACGTTGATCGGCACCGCCCGCAGCTTGAACGCGGCCAGCATCGCTTCCATGTACTCGGTGCCGTTCAGCAGCAACAGCGAGACGTGATCGCCGGCCCCCACACCCTGGGCGGCCAGGTGGTTGGCCAGGCGATTGGCCCGCTCGTCGATTTCGGCGAAGGTGAGGCGCCGGGCCGGTGTGATCATCGCGGGCCGGTCGGCCACGGTGTCGACGACGGATTCGAACAGGTCGGCGAGGTTGAAGGTGGAGGTCACTCGCCCAGTGTCGCGTGGACCGATCGTGGATGCAGATCGACGGCCGCCACAACCGGGGTCAGGTCTACGTTGGACCCTGCGGTCATTGGGGTCAGGTCTACGTTGGACCCTGCGGGGCTGGATCAAGTGATCGCACCCGGGGCGTCGCCTACACGGCTCCGGCCTGAGGGGCCAGGGTCTTGCGCAGCACATGTTCGCTGACGGTCACGCCGGGGTCGTCTTCGTCTGTTCGCACTTCGTCGGTCATGACCCATCCGGCCGATGCATACAGGGCGATGGCGGGGTCGTTGCCGACCCGGGTCTGCAGTTCGGCTTCGGCATGGCCGGCGTCGCAGATCAGTTGCTCGCCCACCGCGAGCAGGGTGCGACCAAAGCCTTGGCGGTGGCGGGGCGGGTCGATGAACAGGTGGGCCAACACGTTGCCCCGAACCGTCACATGCCCGAACGGGACATCGTCGCCGTCGACCGCCACGACCGTGGTGAAGTCCGACCCGTCGGCCAGCCATGAGCGCCAGCGCTCGAGCTTGGGTTGCATCTGCTGCACGATCGTTTCGTCGAATAATGCCGAGAACGCCAGGAGCCGGCAGGCGTGGTGGTAGTCGGCGATGCGTTCGGCGTCGTCGAGCCGGGCTGGTCGCATCACCGGGCTGATTGGATCCATGGCCGCGTTGTTAGCACCCGGCGCACGGAAGCCGGTCTGAATATCGAGCAGGCGCTTCGATGAAGTCGAACACGCAGGCGTGGGGTCTGCAGGCGTGGGGTCAGGTCTACGTTGGACCCTGCGAC
>JABDJW010000398.1 GCA_013002375.1 Acidimicrobiales bacterium
ACCCCCGTATCGGTCGCAAGCGCGACGCGGAGCTTGGTAACGACCGACGCTTGGCCCTTGTGGAGCTTGGATGGTGCATCGTCGAGGGGGAACCAGGCGGCCCGATCGATCTCGGGAAAGCGTCGCATCGTCCCGGACTTCGGCGGCCACTCCATCTCGAACGTGTTGCTGACAACCGACGCAGCATCGAAGTCGGCTTCGACCGCCCATACCCGCACGGTCTTGTTGCTCTGTTTGACCTCGCCGAGGTCCAGCCGGGGCCCGGCGGGGGCCGAGGAACCGAGTTCCTCGGTGAATTCGCGCTCGGCCGCTTCGGCTGGGTCGTCGCGCTCGTCGTACTCGCCCTTCGGGATCGACCAGGCATGCTCGTCCTTGTTGGCCCAGAATGGCCCGCCGGGATGCACGAGCAGTACCTCGATGCCGGCGTCGCCGCGCCGAAACAGCAGCAGACCGGCCGACGTCTTGGCCATCAGCCGACTCCCCGGCTGGTCGATTGTGCCATTCGCCGACCTTAGGGGGTCTGACCCCTTTCGGCGTTTTGGGGTCTGACCCCGTTTGGGGGTTTGGGGTCAGACCCCGTTTGGGGGGTTTGGGGTCAAACCCCGGCGATGGTGTCGGACGCCGCCAGCATCTGGCGGCCCTCGGGTTGGAGTCCGATCCGGGTGGCCAACAGGCCGGTCGACAGCCGTTCGGCGACGCCCCATTCCCAGATTGCGGCCGAGTCGCAGCCGGTGCGGTGAGCGAGCCAATGGGCCCGGTCCATGGGATCACCCTGCATGAGTTCGATGGGATCCTCTCGCATCAAGATGCCGAGGTCGTACTCCGCCTCCGCCCACAACCCGTCGGGATCGATCAGTTTGTACCCGGCGTCGGTTTGCAGCGTGTTCCACTGGTGAACGTCGCCGTGGACCAGCACTGCTCGATCGTCATCGTGGGCGGCGGCCCGTCGTTCTGCTGCGTCAACAGCGTGGTCGACAGCAGCTTCGGAACACGGTTGATCGAGATCGGCCCACGTCGTGGTGATGAAGTCGATCAACCAGCGGGCTTTGGCCGCGCCGGTCATGAATCCATCGGCGGACGCCGGTCGCCAAACCCGGCGAGCCGCATCGCACAGAATGGGCAGGCGCTTCTCGAACGGGAGCTGCAGATCGAACAGGGAGGGGCCGAGCCGCTCGAGCAGCAGGGCATGCCGATCGACGTCGTGGTGGTAGAGCTCCGCGCAGCCGTCGCCGCCGACGAGTCCCAACACCCGGGCCTCTCGCTCGGCGTGATCGCCGGGGCGGGGCACCAGCAGTTTCAGCACCGCCTGCGCCCCGTCTCGCTGCGTCACCTCCAACACCAAGGCCTCGGTTCCGCCCGGTAGCGCCGCGCCGACCGTCAGGTGCCAAGCCGCGGCGAGCTCGGTGACCAGATCCGGCACGTCGGACAACCACGCATCGGCGCCGTGCACCGTGGCCTTGGTGCGGACGATCTCGGGGATTTCGAACACGCCCCACCTTGGCAGAGCTGTCGTTGTCGCCGCGCCCGAAAGCCGTTCGTGAGCGGAGCGACCGACCGAGGCCTACGAGGCCAATTCCCGAAGCATGGCCACGAGCTCATCGCCGCCGGCTCGGGCGCGTGGCGCTCGATCCGCAATCTGTTCACTGAGGTCGTTGATGACGCCGGTGGCATCGTCGACCAACTCCTGGCCCTGCGCGGTCAAGCTGGCCAGCGCCAGGCGGGCGTCACGCTCGCTCTTGTGGGTCTCGACGAAGCCGAGCTTCTCGAGTGGGCGCAGGGCGCGCGTGATGCCCGACGGGGTCCGGCCCAGGGCTTCGGCGACCTCGACCCGGCTGGCCGCACCGGCGGGGGAGGCTGCGATGTAGCGCAGCATCCGGTACTCGGTGAAGGTGATGCCCTTGATGTTCGACAACGTGGTGTCGAGTCGGCGTTCGAGCCGGGCCCATGCCGCGGCGATGGCGAGCAATAGCTCCTGCTCGGGAGTTGGGTTGATGTCCATGTCGCGTACCGTACAGATACGTGAGCACTCACGCAATCCTAATTCCTCATCGGGTCAGACCCCTGGTCGCGTTTTGGGGTCTGACCCCGTGTGGCGTTTTGGGGTCTGACCCCATTTTGGGAAAAGGGGTCAGAGTAAACCTTGGGTTGAAGGTTTGGGGCCTGCCTCCTCACCCCGTGTCGGGGGAGTGAGTCTGTTGGTGGAACCTAGGATGAGACGGGTGAACACTCCGTCGAACACCCTGTCCCAGTCCGACCGTTTCGAGCTCAGCCAGCTCGCGATTCGTTACGCCGCCGCGGTGGACGATCGCGACTTCGACGCCGTTGGCACCTTGTTCGCGGCCGACGGCGAGCTGATTGTCGAAACCGGCGCGGCCCGGCAAGGGCGCGACGCCATCGTGGCCGCCATGCGGGGTATCGAGCGCTACGACGCGACGTTCCATCACCTCGGCCAGATCCAGCACTGGCTGGCCGAGGACAGTTCGGTCAGAGGCGAGGTGTATTGCATTGCCCATCACTTCACCGCGACCGACGGCGGCACCGCCGACCGCGTGATGTACATACGCTACTCCGACACCTTCATCCGAGAGGACGGCCGGTGGTGCTTCGCCCGACGAGCGCTGCGTTCCACCTGGTCGGGTCAGGAAGACAAGCCGGAGTAGCCGAGCCGGACCAACCGACCGCGACTATGCGGTCTCACTCGCCGGCTTCAGCGCGGTGACCTCGATTTCGATCTTCATCCGCGGGTCGGCCAGGCCGGTCACCAGGAGCTGCCCTGGCTGATGTGTCGTCGTGCTGAAGTCATTGGGCCCACCCTCAGCAGCGTTGCTCAGGGTGGGCCGAGTACTTCCGTCAGCCGCCGTGACCGCCTCCGTGCATGGCTTCCATCCAGCAGGGATCGCCCGGGTCGGTGATCGGGCCGCTCCACGGCAGGCAGGGATGGTGGTTCTGGAACACGTCGAAATGGAGCTCCCAGTCGGGCAGGATCCAGGCGTGGGCCATCCACCAGTTGTCGTTGGGGAAATGCTCCCCGCCGACCGCAGCACATTGCTGGGGTGTGTAGCCCTGGCCGATCCAGGTACCGGACTGGGTCAGGCACACGTTGAGGTGCTGGTGCCACCAGTCGTTGTCGCCGCGGAAGCCCTCGGGCGGTGCGCCGACGCTTTCGACCCACCAGGCCATGCCGGTGAGTTCGGCATTGGAGCCGTTGCCGTCGTACATCAAGAACTCGGGTTCGCCCGGATCGAAGACGTCGTCGATGTTGGATGCGTCGACACGCCGATGGTGTGTACCCATGCCCTCCGCATAGGGGACGACCCGCATGAAGCCATCGGCTTCGGCATCGCCGGCGGTCGGCCATTGCTGCACGTAGTCGACCGCTCGGTCGAAGGAGACGGCGTTGTAGAGGCAATCGTTCCAGTCGAGCTCACCCTTCACGATTCCGTCGTAGTGATGCGAGGTGTGTCCTCCGTGGCCGCCGCCACCGGTCGAATCGCAGAACCAAGGCCGGGTATCGGGATCGGCCTGGGCATGCTCGAACGTTGCGGTGGTGAACACCGGAGCGCATGCGGTCATGAGCATCGCGATCGTGAGTGCAAGCACCACCGATCGGCTGGAGCGAATACGTAACTTCACGAGCAGTTCCCCTATTTGTGACGACGGTCACCGACCGTAGCGAACGGGCGGAACCCTGTCGAGCTTTGCCGGGCGAGCCGTCCGGGCTCCGGTACCGTGTAGTGCTCACGGCACGATCGAGGTGGAATGGCAGCTGAGCCCGGTTGGTATCACGCAGAAGGCGACCCGCCGGGCACGCAGCGATTCTGGAATGGCGGGCAATGGGTGGGCGACCCGATCGCCTCGCAGCCCCCAACCGGCGCTGCGACGGCTGACACCGGGTGGCACGATCCACCCGCCTCCGGAGGCGAACTGGCCTCGCCGGGTCGCCGTATCGCAGCCCGCGCGATCGATCTTCTGATTCTCCTGGTCGTCTCCCTGGTCATCCTCTGGCCGATCATCACCGACATCGCTGACGCGCTGGACGCGTTGCCCTCCAACGCCAGCCAGGAGGAAACCCAGGCGGTCATCGAGGATGTCATCGAGGATGCTCCGGCCGGTCGCTTGCTGGGCGCCGCACTGTTCACCTTCCTCTACGACTTTTTGATGGTGGGGTTCCTCGGCGGCACGGTCGGCAAATTGCTGTTGGGCCTGCGGGTGGCCAACGCCGACTCGATGCGAACCCCACCGAGCCTCGATCGCGCCGGGCGCCGGGCCTTGAGTCGGCTGATCGGTCTGCTCGGCGGCGTGTTGGGCGGAGGCGTCAGCGCGCTGGTGATCCTGATCAGCCTGGCGTCGCTCGTGTTGTTGTTCGCCGACAGCCGCCACCGGACGGTCATGGACTTCATCGGCCAGACGGTGGTCGTCAAGAAGTAGTCCAGACCGTTCAGAGGGTCACGACGATCTTGCCTCGGTTGTGGCCTCCGAGGAAGCGCTCGACGGCGTTGGCGGTCTCGGCGAAGGGGTAGGTCGCATCGATCACCGGCCGGAGTTCGTCACGCTCGATCAGACCGGTCAGGTACTCGAGATCGGCCGGTGTGATCGATTGCACGAAGGTCCGCAGCGTCGGCCCGATGAACGGCGACATGGCCGTCGCCATGGCCAACCGGGGAAGTGGGCCGAGCCACCGGCCGCCCTCCCCGCTGCTGAGCACGATCGTGCCGCGTTCGGTGAGGGCTTTCCGCATCTGAGCGATCGAGTTGTTGCCGCCACTCTGGAAGATCACGTCGTACCGTTCCGGTCCCGAGCCGATCGCCTGGGTCGTGTAGTCGATCACGTGGTCGGCGCCGAGTTCCCGCACGAAGTCCACGCTCGCCGAGCTGCAGACCGCGGTGACCTCGGCGCCCATGATCTTCCCGAGTTGGACGGCAAACGAGCCGACGCCCCCCGCCGCGCCGATGATCAGTAGGCGTTGCCCGGCCTGGACGTGACCGTGATCGCGAAGCGCGAACAAGGCGGTGAGGCCGGCGACGGGGACTGCGGCGGCCTCGACAAAGGACAGATTGCTCGGCATGATGGCCAGCGAATCGACCGGCGCGGCGACGAATTCGGCAAAGGCGGAGTCGACCTCGCCATAGACGGCGTCGCCGATGGCGAACCGGTCGACCGAGGTGCCCACGGCCACCACCTCGCCGGCGAGGTCCGAGGCACGGATCGGCTGGCGCGGCTTTCGCAGGCCGATGGCCAACCGCATCGCGTGTGGGTGGCCCCGAACGAGATGGCCGACCCATGCCCCCACCGAGACCGCGCGCACCTGCACCAGGACCTCGTCGTGGGCGATCTCTGGTTTGGGGACGTTGCTCAACTCGAGGACATCCGGTGACCCGTATCCGTCCTGCACGATGGCCTTCATGGTGGCTCCTCTCCCGCCCGTCGAGCTTGTCGAGGCGCGCGGGAGGCGACCAGAGTCCTCGGTCCCTTGCGCTCCTCAGCGCTGATTTTTCAGGGCCGGTTGTCGGCCCAGCGCTCCATGGCCCGGAGCCGGATGGCCGCCGCGGCTTCGGGGAAGTTGGCCAGAGCCGTGTCGAACGCGGCCGATGCCATGACCTCGAGGGTGCAATCGGTGGTGGCCACGACCGAGGCCGTCCGCTTGAACACGCCGTCGGCCATGCCGAGCAACGCCATCTCGCCGAAGAAGTCACCGGGCTCGAGATGGGCCACGACCTCGCCGTCGCGCACGACGTCGGCGGTGCCGTCGACGAGGAGCACGAACTGCCGCCCGATCTCGCCCTGCTCGATGATGTGGTCGCCGGCGTTGACGCTCGCCGGTTCCGCCAGCTTGTTCAGGCGCTCCTTCTCGTCGTCGTTGATGCCCGCGAACAGTGGATTGTCCGCCATCGGCATGCGTGTGGATGCGTCGCCTTCAGCCATGGTTCCCCTTCTTCACCGGCCCGCCTGGGCGCCTACACCGGTTTACCGCGGCCGATGGTTCGCCGTCGATTGCCGACTCGGTGCTGCGGCGTCTCGTCGAGCTGTCACTTTTCGAGTCGGCTATCCGATCGCAGTACCATCGCGGCCATGACGACCACGGAACCGAACCCGTCCGGGCTGCCCGATCAGGCCGAAGTCGACGACACGATCAAGCTCATCACCGACAATGCCACCCGGGTGTTCTCGTGGAAGTACGACCGCGAACGCGATCAGCTCGTGACGCTCTACAACAAGGCCATGGCCTCCCAGTGGGATTCCATCCAGGATCTCGACTGGTCGATCGAAGTCGATCCCGAGCAGTTGGTGAAGACGGCCACGTCGGTCAACGTCACCGTCGAGATCGCCAAGGCGGCCAAGGATGTCGACGGCTCGCCCTTCGCCACCTGGGGCGACAAGGAGTTCACCGATCTCGGCATCGAATCGATGAAGGCGTCGCTCAGCCAGTTCATGCACGGCGAGCAGGGCGCCATGATGGTCGCGGCCAAGATCGTCGAGACCGTGCCGTGGATCGATGCCAAGTACTACGCCGCCACCCAGACGATGGACGAGGCTCGCCACACCGAGGTGTTCGCCAAGTATCTCGACCTGAAGTTGGGTGAGGCCTACCCGATGAGCCCGTACCTCGACGCCCAGATTCAGGCGTTGATCGAAGATTCGCGCTGGGACATCGCCTACCTCGGTATGCAGATCATCATCGAGAGTCTGGCCCTGGCCGCCTTCGGCTCGATGCTGCGATCCACGCAGGAACCGCTGCTGAAGAAACTGCTCCGGTATGTGCTGAGCGACGAGGCCCGTCACGTGGCCTTCGGCATCTTGAGCCTGGCCGAGTACTACGAGAACCTCAGCGAGGCCGAGCTGCTGGATCGCCAGGAGTTCATGGCCGAGAACACGTTGCGCAGCCGCAACCGTTCGACCACACCGGAGGTGTGGGAGCGCATGGGGGTCGACTTCGAAGCGGCGATACCGGCCCTGCGCGAGGGCGCGACCAAGATCGATCAATCGCTGTTCACCGTGTTCCAACGCGGGTTCTATTCGAAGCTCGTTCCCAACACCCGCAAGCTCGGCTTGCTCGATGCCAACAACGGCCACCTCCGCAAACTGTGGGGCGACGCCGGCCTCCTCGAGTGGGAGTTCGCCGACAGCACTGCCGACGACTATGACGCCTACGACGCAGTGGCCGAAGACCGCGCCGCGGCGCAGTAGCGGTCGGGAGCGAACCACGGCGAAGCCGGCCGTCGAGCGAACCAGCCGGACTGATTCCCCTCCTTTACGCCGTCATGGCGGGCTCACCCGCACCCACACCGTGACGTCCTGGGG
>JABDJW010000452.1 GCA_013002375.1 Acidimicrobiales bacterium
GCGCGCAGTAGCTCGAGGCCAGGGCAATGCGGTTCGCGCGGCGGGTTGAACGCTCACCGGGCGGTGCGAAGAAGAGGTGCGTCTTGCCGACGCACAGCCCCTTGCTGGCCCACGCTCGGGTACCCGGATCCGGAGCGGTCGGGGCGGCTTGGATCGCTTCGGCGACGGTGAGTTCTGCAGGTGGTCCAACGGTGTGCATGAGGGCCTCGAGTGGGTGTGGGGGTTCTCGGTTCGGAGGTCGGCCGGGGCCGAATTGCACCGGCGTACTTCTGACCCTATTGGTTTAGTGCTAAATAAGCAAGCGCGAATGTGCGGCGTCTGGCTGCAACCACTACGGTCCGCCCGGCGAGCGGAGTCGGTCGCTTCGGCATCGCCGGTCCAACCACGAGTATCGGCGCCGCCATCTCAGCAATGGTGCACACGTTTTCCCCAGATCAAAGCCCGGCGACGGATCCTGTTTTCAACGATTTCTGCCGCTTGGCCGACGAGATCGAGTCGATGGCCGGCGACCCGTGGGCGAAGCTGGACACGCGGTGGTCGAGGCCTTCGGTCCGGTCGTTTGGTGGACGGGTGGCGGCCGTCGTGCTCGCCGCGATCGCGCTGGCGCCGTTGGCGGCCGTCGTGGCGACGATGAACGAGAACCGGGCCGTCCTGGTGCCGTCGGTGGCGGAGGCCAACCAGGAGCTTGCCACCGCCCAGAAGGCACTGGCCGACAACGAGCAACGACTCGCCGAGCTTCGCCTCGACGCCGTGCAGCTGGAGACCGATCGGGCCTCGTTGAATGTGCAGCAACAGCAGACGCTGGACCTCCTCGAGCAGGCGGCTCGCAATGCCCGTGAGTACATGCTGAGCGCCTTTGTGGCCGGCGGCGATCCCGGCGCTCCGGCCACCCTGCTCGACGTCACCTCGGCCTCGGAGGTCAGCTGGCGTTGGTACTTGGTGTCCGATCGAGCCCAGCTGAGCCGCCGGGCGCTGGCCCGCTACGAAGCGCTGCGAGCCTCGGCCGATCGAGATCTCCTGGCCATGGCCGACCGAGCCGAGTCGGTCGAGGTCGGCATCCGCGCCGCGGAATCCGATCGCCCGAAACTACGGACCGCCGTGGCCGACGCCGAGCAGCGGCTGGTGATCGCCTCGGCCTGGGCCGAGTCGGACGAAGCCGTCGCCAACGGCCGCTACGGTGAAGCGCCGATCGAGGCCTGGAACCGGTTGCGGTTCTGCGAGTCATCCGACGACTATCGGGCGATCAGCCCGACCGGCAAGTACCGGGGCGCCTACCAGTTCGACCTGCCCACCTGGCAAACCGTCGGCGGTACCGGCGACCCGATCGACGCGCCGCCGCTCGAGCAGGACGCTCGTGCTCGAACGTTGTACGCGCTGCGCGGCCGGACCACGACCTGGCCGGAGTGCGGCCGGTACCTGCCGGGCTAGTTCGGTTCAGCCGCCGCGTGGGATTGTGGCTAGCCGCCGCGTAGGACCTTGGTCATGAACGAGCTGACCCGCCCCGGTTCGGGTGGCGTCCAGTCTTCGGGCAGCAGCTCGGGCGCTTCGGTCTGGAGCGCGAGCAGCACCTGATCAGCCGACGGGTTGACCATGCGATGGGAGCCGACCACGACGGTCGGGACCGTCTCGTTGCCGTTCGCGATCGATCGCACCATCTCGGCCGCAGCCGGATCGTCCCAGATGTTGTGCTTGGCGAGTGGCAGCTGAAGCTTCGTCAGTTTCGATTCGAGCCGGCTGCAGAACGGGCAGCCCGGACGCCAGTAGTAGTCGATCGATGGGGTGGGCATCGTTGTGTGGCTCCAGCGGTAGATCCAGCAGTGGGTACTGCCCCCGGTACAACCCGGGTCGACTCGGGTTTCTTCCCAGCCGGTGATGCGTTCAGCCGTCCCGAAGCTCGGACAGCGGTACATCCAGCGTCGCGTTGGGGGTATAGGCCAGGCAGAGCGAGGACCGGTCGTTCGCGGCCCAGGATGCCTCCGACGGGTTGATCAGGAAGAACTCGACCGGTGCATCTTCGTAGGCCACGCCGAAGAGCTCTTCGAGCGACGCGGCGCAGATCTTGGTCGCAAACTCCCGGATCGCAGTCGCATCGAACTCGCCATCGGGGGAGTTGGCGACGTCGAATACCTCGGCGCTGTGGGGTTCGGTGCACGGGACGACGTCGATCACCGAGAGCGGTTGGTCGAGGGCCACCGGCTCGGTGCCGACACACGAGCCGACGTCGAGCGCGAACACCGAGTTTGCCGGTTGTTCGGTCGTGGGCGGAGCGGCGGTGTCGGGCTCGCGGATGAAGTACAGGTAGTACGCGGTGCCGGCTGCGGCGAGGGCGATCAGAACCAGGAACGACACCAGGCTGATTCCCCGGCGATCTGCACCCGTGTCGTCCGGAAATGGCTCATCGGTCGGTTCCGGCGTCGGCGCCTGCGTCGGCGACACGGACTCGCCGGTGGCATCGAAGCGTTCGACCTCGGTCGGCACGGCGTCGGGTGGCGCGACCGCAGACGCTTCGTCGCGGACGTTCGCCCAGAAGTCGGCCTCGTCGGGTTGGTCGGTGAGGTCGGTGTCGTCCTCGTCGGGCAAGGTGATCGGCAACAACGCCGATGCCGTGTCGCCCGCCTCGGGTTCGGTGATCTCGGGTTCGGTGACCTCGGGTTCCGCCACAACATCGGGTTCTGGCGTCGCCGGTCGCTCGGCCAGCAAGGTTCCGGCGCCGGCGGCAGCGAGATCCATACGCACACCCGGGCCCAGGTAGGTGGCGCGGGCCCCGAGGTCGGGAGGGCGAGCGGGCCCGGAATGAGGGCGCCCATCGGCGTCATCGGGCGCGCCGGTCGGCCGGCGGAGATCGGGGTGTTCTTCGGGAGGCCGCCATTGGCCACCAGCCGAGAGCCACCAGCCAGGGCCGGGTGATTCGGTCATCGGAATCGGCGATCAGTGTCGGGGAAGGTCGACATCGTGCAGGAGAGCTTAGGACTCGACGGCGAAATCGCCCAGATCGGCGTCGATCGTGGCCAGCACATGGGAGATCGTCGCACCGCGAGTGTTCTGTCGGGTGCGGGCCAGCGCCCCGCGCGACAACGACTGGCCGAGTTGGCGGGCTCGCTCGGTCGCCGCGGCGATCGGGTCGTCGGCGAGTTCGTCGAGGAAGCCGACGTCGAGCGCCTCCGCCGGTGTGTAGACCCGGGCCAGGAGAATCGACTGGGTGAAGTGACGTTTGGACAGGCGGTGGGCGGCCAATTCGGTGGCGAACACCGGGACCGGCATGCCGATCGAGACCTCGTTCAGGCCCAGCTTGAACTCGCCGTCGGCACCGATGCGGATATCCGATGCCATCAACAAGATGGCACCGGCCGCGAGGGCATGGCCGGTGCACGCGGCGACGACCGGCAGCGGAAAGCCGAAGAGCCGCATGCTGAGCCGAGCGCCGCGGGCCACGAGCTCCTGCACGTCCTGCTCGGTGCCGCCGGTCATGACGCTGAGATCGAACCCGGCGCAGAACTTGCCGGGCCGGCCGGCCAGGACCAGGGCCGTCGCTTCGGCTTCGGCCCGATCGGCTGCACCCTCCAGGGCGGCCATCATGTCGTGGGAGAGCGCGTTGACCTTGCCGTCGTCCATCGTGACCACGGCCACGCCGTCCTGCAGGTCGTAGGTGAGACTCATGGCCGCCGACTGTAGTCAAGGCCCTGGAAATAGCCCGAATTGCCTATTCAGGTTGGCCCGCCACCGCGCCAACCTGGAAGCAGTTCGAAGTGGTCATCATTACATCGAACACCCTGGAAATAGGTGAAAGTGTGTGTCGGGATGAGTGGACCCGGCGTGCCTGGAGGTCACAGTGCCTCGGTCGCAAGACCGAGGCACTGCCAGTTTTGCCCGCTCGTTCCTCGCTCCTCTGCAGATACGCCAAGGCGCTGACCCGCTCCCTCGTCTCTCAGTCGCTCGCTTCGATCAGGAGCTGTTCGGCGAAGGCGTTGGCGTAGGCGGTGTAGCCGTGGGTGTTGGGGTGGAAACGGTCGGCGGCCATCGACGCCGCCCAACCACCCGGGTGCTCGTTGAGGTGCCGGCCGACCCGCGCAATGCGGACCGCAGAGTCGCCGGCGGCTTCGCGCTGGCGCTGGTTGACCGCCTTGCCGATCACACTGCCCGGGCCGTGCAGAACTTCGCCGACGATGCCGGTGTCGGTGCGCTCGCCGATGGCGGTCACCATGCGTTCCATCTGGCGCCGAAGGTGATCGACCCGCACGCTCGCCATCAGGTCATTGGCGCCGGCCGTGCAGGTGATCATCACGATGGGTCGCCCGAGCTGATCGAGCTGGGCGAGCTGCGTCCGCAGCACGTCCCGCATCTTGGCGCCGGTGCGGGACAGGTTGACCAGCTCATAGTCGCGGCCCGCGGCGCGCAAGCGCGCATCGAGCTGGCCGACATACCCGCCGTCGATCGACTCTGCTCCCACCCCTTGTGCGGTTGAATCGCCGAGCGCCACCCACAATGGTTTGCCGCTCTCGAGGGCGCGCAGATTGCGGTGATGCCAGGCATCGGCCAAGTCGGGGACGGTGCTGATCACCGAGCGAACGCCGTCGGAGAACCGCATCGCGACCGCGCTGAGCCGGCCGGGTCGCCACGGGGTCGGCGGCGGCAGGGGCGGTGGAGAGGAATGGGGTGGGGGATGATTCGATGATCGTGGGCCGGACACTGCTCCCCACCGTAGGCTCTGCGGCGTGCAGACCAAACGACTGGCCCAGTGATACTCGTCGATGCCGAGCGGGTCTCGATGAGCCGTCCCGGTCGGCCTCTGTTCACCGATCTCTCGGTGACGATCAACTCCGGCGATCGGCTGGCGATCGTCGGCCTCAACGGGTGCGGTAAGTCGACCCTGGTACGGGTGCTCGCCGGCCGAGCCGAACCGGAATCGGGTGTCGTCCGGCGGGGCCGAGGCGTCCGGATCGCCATGCTCGACCAGAACCCGCAGCTGGGTACTGGCGCGGTTCGCGATGTGGTCGCTCAGGCCGGCGGTGAGGCGTGGGAGGCCGAATCGGTGCTCGATCGCATCGGCATGGGGGCGTATCTCGACACGCCGGTCACCGAGCTGTCCGGCGGTCAGGCCAAACGGGTTGCGCTGGCCCGCACCCTGGTGACCGAGTGCGATCTCCTGGTGCTCGACGAGCCGACCAACCACCTCGACATCGACGGCATTGCCTGGCTCGAAGATCGCTTGGCTGCGTTCAGCGGCGGGTTGCTGTTGGTGACGCACGATCGCCATGTGCTCGACCGGGTCACCACGAGGATTCTCGAGCTCGACCGGGGCCGGGGGTACGTCCACGACGGTGGCTATGCCGGGTACCTCGAAGGCCGGCTCGACCGCGAGGCGGCGGCGGTCGAAACCGAGGCCGTTCGAGCCAACCTGGCTCGCCGCGAACTGGCCTGGTTGCGGCGCGGCGCGCCGGCGCGGACGTCGAAGGCCAAGGCCCGCATTCGAACGGCGACCGAGCTGGTGAATCGCCGCCCCGAAGCCGCCGCCCGCAGTGGCGAGCTCGACTGGCACACCGATACGCCGCGCCTCGGCGATCAGGTCATCGAGGTGCGCGACGTGTCGCTGCAGCGCGGGGGCACCGAGCTGCTGCGCCACGTCGACCTCGATCTCGGCCCTCGGGAACGGTTGGGCATCGTCGGTGTGAACGGCACCGGCAAGTCGAGCCTCCTCGACCTGATGGCCGGTCGGCTCGCGCCCGATGCGGGTGAGATCGTGACCGGCCCGACCGTGCAGCTCGGCTACTACGACCAGACCGGCCGTGAACTCGACCTGAGCCAACGGGTGCGCGACGCCGTCGTGCCCGGCGATGGTGAACCGGATTGGCGAGACGCCCGGCTGCTCGAACGATTCTGGTTCGATGCCGACGCGCAGTATGCCCCGATCGAGTTGTTGTCGGGGGGCGAGCGCCGGCGTCTCCAGCTGGTGATGGTGTTGGCCGCCCAGCCCAACGTCGTCTTCCTCGATGAGCCGACCAACGATCTCGATCTCGACACACTGCGGTCGCTCGAGGACTACCTCGAGGACTTCCCGGGCGCAGTCGTGGTGGTCAGTCACGATCGGGCGTTTCTCGAACGCACCGTCGACGACGTGGTCGTGCTCGACGGTTCCGGCCGGGTGGGGCGAATCCCCGGCGGGTACGAGGCGTGGGAGAACGAGCGCCGGGCCGCCCGCGGCGGAACGGCCGGCCAGAAGTCGACCGAGAAAGCAAACCAGAAGGCGGACCAGCGGACGAAGCAGAAGCCCTCGGATCCCGGTTCGGGCCCGTCGCGGAGCACGCTGCGGTTTCAGTTGAAGGAAGTGGAGAGGACGATGCGGCCGATCGAGCGCAAGCGGGCGACGCTGGCCGTCGAACTCGATGGCGCAACCGATCACGACACGCTGGCCCGGGTGGGGGCCCAAGTCGCCGAGCTCGACGCCCAGCTGGCCGAGCTCGAGGAGCGCTGGTTGGTCGTCGCCGAACAGCTCGAGTCCTGAACAACTCGAATACGGGTACCGTTTCCGGCGCTGCGCTGCGGCGGCTAGGTTGCGGCGATGAAGTTGGCCGAGCTCGCCACCCCGTCGCTGATCGTCGACGACTCGATCCTGCAGTCCAACATCGACGCCATGGCTGCCGTGCGGCCCGGCCCGCAACTGCGACCTCACGTGAAGGCGTTCAAGTCGACCGATCTGGCCAAGCGGTTGGTCGCGGCGGGCCACACCAACTTCACCTGCGCCACGATCCGCGAGGTCGAGGGCATGGCGGCGGCCGGGCTGGGTCACGACCTGTTGTTGGCCAACGAGGTACTCGATGCCGCCCGGCTCGGTGCGGTCGCGGAATCGGGCGCCCGGGTCACCCTCGCCGTCGATTCCGACGCCACGGTCGACGCCGCCGCAGCGGGCGGGGTGCGCGAAGTGGTGATCGACGTGAACGTCGGCCTGCCGCGCTGTGGATGCGATCCTGCGGACGCCGGTCGCCTGGCCGATCGGGCTCGCGCCGCCGGGCTCGAGGTGCGCGGGGTGATGGGGTACGAGGGCCACCTGATGATGGTGCTCGATCCGGATGACCAGTTGGCCCAGGTCGGGGCCGCGATGGCGCTCCTGCTGGCCGCCCATGCCGACGTCGGAGGTGATCTGGTGTCGGCCGGTGGCACCGGCACATATGACTGCAACACCTGGGCTACCGAGATCCAGGCCGGCTCGTACACGCTGATGGACACCCAGTACGGCCGGCGGATCTCGCCCTTCCGGCAGGCCTTGGCGGTGTGGTCGCAGGTGCTGTCGGTCAGCGCGACGGGCGGCTACGTGGTTTCCAACGCCGGGCTGAAGTCGTTGGGGATGGATCATGGCGACCCCCAATGGGATCGAGGCGACGTGTTGTTCTGTAGCGACGAGCACGTCACGCTCTTCCCGGCGCCGGACACGACGATCGGCGTGGGTGATTACGCGGTGTTGATTCCGGCCCACGTCGACCCAACGGTCGCTCGCCATGAAGCGTTGTGGGTGACGTCGGGATGGGATCCCGATGATGAGGTGATCGATCGGTGGCCGATCGATCTCCGGCACTGGTAGGACGGCGGGGAGGAGCAATGCAGTGAGAAAACCGATGCAGCCCGGCCGGGGCGGATACGTCACCAACTGGGGAGGCAACCAGAGCTGGCGGCCCAGTGCGTTCGTTCGCCCCTCGTCGGAGGACGACGTGGCGGCCCAGATCACCAAAGCGGCCGCCGGGGGAGGGACTGTTCGCGCCATCGGGTCGGCCCATTCGTTCACGGCGACCGCGGTGACGAACGGCGTGCAGATCGAGCTGAGCAACCTCGACGAGGTCTACGAGGTCGACACCACCACCAAGCGGGTGACGGTCGGCGCCGGCATGAGCATCCTGGCCTTCAACGAGCTGCTGGCCCAGCACGGACTGGCCATGACCAACATGGGCGACATCGGCTACCAGTCGTTGGCCGGAGCGGTCAGCACCGGCACCCACGGCACCGGGGCCGCGTACGGCGGCATCGCCACCCAGATCGTCGGGTTGCGGTTGATCGCGGCTGACGGCTCGATACACGACGTCGACGAATCCGACCCCTCGTTGCTGAACGCCGCCCGGGTGAGCCTGGGTGCGCTCGGGGTGATCACGCGGGTCACGATCCAGTGCGTGGACCCCTTCAACCTCCACGCGGTCGAGACCAAGCACTCGCTCGACGATCTCCTGGCCGGCGAATGGGACGAGATTGCGGCATCGACCGACCACGCTGAGTTCTTCTGGATGCCGGGCACCCGCAACGCCCTGGTGAAACGCAACACGCGCACCCAGGAGCCGGTGCGTACCTCGCGGATCGATCACTTCACCAGCCGGGTCCTCGGCGAGAACATCGGGTTCGGGCTGGTCAACCGGGTCGGCCGCCGGTTTCCCGCCGCGGTACCCACCATCGCAAAGCTGGTAGCCGGCGGAAGCGACGATCGCGACTTCGTCGACCGGAACGACAAGGTGTTCATGTCGCCCCGCTATGTGAAGTTCGTCGAGATGGAATACGGCCTGCCGGTCGAAGATCTCTGCGAAGCGGTCGGGCGGATCAACGCGTTGTGTCGCGAGCTCCGCAAGCCGATCACCTTCCCGATCGAGGTGCGGGTCGCGGCGGCCGACGACATCCACCTCTCGACCGCGTCGGGGCGCGACTCCGGCTACGTGGCCTGTCACGTCTACCAGGGCACCTCGTACGACGGTTACTTCCAGGGAGTCGAGGCCATCATGGACGACTACGCCGGTCGGCCGCACTGGGGCAAGGTTCATTTCCGGACCGCAGCCGCTTTGCGCGAGCGTTACCCGAAGTTCGACGATTTCCTGGCGGTTCGCAAGCGCCTCGACCCCGAGGGCGTCTTCGCCAATGCCTACCTCGACCGGGTTCTCGGCGCGGGCCTCTAGCATTGGTTCCATGACCGACAGCGACACCGCAACCGAAACACCGGTTACCGAATTCATGCACGTCACCGATGCCGCAGTGCTGAAGGTGCTCGAGATCCGCGCCGCGGAAGAGGATGCCGACACCTTGGGTTTGCGGGTCGACATCACCGGCGAGCGCGGGGTCGAATACGAGTACGAGTTGGGCCTCGAACCAGTCGCCGACGGCGACGACCTCCAGGTGTACGAGGTGCCTTCGACCTCGGACGGTTCGTTGTCGCTGACCGTGATCCTCACCCAGGACTCGGCCGAGAAGCTGCGGGGCGCGGTGCTCGACCTGCCCAGCAACCCGATGCAGGGTGGGTTGGTGATCCGCAACCCGAACCGCCCGGACCCGCTGGCCGGCGTCGGCGACCTCGAGCTCACCGGCGACATCGCCGACAAGGTGACCCAGTTGCTCGAAGCACAGATCAACCCGGCCTTGGCCTCCCACGGCGGCTTCGCCACCTTGGTCGGCGTCGAGGACACCAAGGTCGTCGTGACGATGGGCGGCGGGTGCCAGGGCTGCTCGATGAGCGCCATCACCCTCAGCGAGGGCATCAAGACCGCCATCATGTCGTCCATCCCCGAGGTCACCGAGGTGCTCGACAGCACCGATCACGACGCCGGCGCCACGCCTTACTACAGCTAGGGCGGCCCTACGAGAGGCTGGCGCGGACGGTGCCGGCGATGCCTTCGGCATCGAGGCCCAGTTCGTGCAAGATGTCGCCGGCGGGGCCGTGGGGGATGTAGGAGACCGGTACGCCCAACACCTTGACTCGACACGGGGCATCCATGTCGTCGAGCGCGGTGCGGAACCCGGTGCCGGCGCCGCCCTGGCGGATGCCATCTTCGACCGAGACGACGAGCTGATGTTCGGCCGCGTTGGCCAACATGGCCGGATCGATCGGGGTGACGACGCGGGGATCCCAGACGGTGGCCTCGATGCCGTCGGCGGCCAGGAGCGCAGCCGCCTCGAGGCACGGCTGCAGCATCTTGCCCACGCCCAGCAGGCACACCGAGTTGGCGTCGGAGTCGCGGGCCAAGCGGGCCGACAGGC
>JABDJW010000010.1 GCA_013002375.1 Acidimicrobiales bacterium
GTCTATGACTTCCTCGAGAAGGTGTGCGCCAAGTACGGCGCCGGCTTCTGGGCACCTGGCTCGGGCATCATCCACCAGGTCGTGCTCGAGAACTATGCCTTCCCCGGCGGCATGATGATCGGCACCGACAGCCACACGCCGAATGCAGGCGGGCTCGGCATGATCGCGGTCGGCGTCGGTGGCGCCGACGCCGTCGATGTGATGACCGGTTTCCCCTGGAACGTCCGTTGGCCCAAGGCGATCGGCGTGCACCTCACGGGCGAGCTGTCCGGGTGGGCCGCTCCCAAGGACGTCATTCTGAAGGTGGCCGAGATCCTCACCGTCAAGGGCGGCACCGGCGCCATCGTGGAGTACTTCGGGCCCGGCGCCCAGTCGTTCAGCTGCACCGGCAAGGCCACCATCTGCAACATGGGGGCCGAGATCGGCGCCACCACGTCGCTGTTCCCGTATGACGACTCCATGGCCCGCTACCTGAAGGCCACCGGACGCGAGGCGATCGCCGATGCGGCCAACAACGTCGCGCACCACTTGCGTCCCGACGACGAGGTCCTGGCCAACCCCGGCGAGTACTACGACCAGGTGATCGAGATCGACCTGTCCGATCTGCGCCCCCACATCAACGGCCCGCACACCCCCGACCTCGCCCGCGAGGTGAAGGATCTCGGCGCCGAGGCCAAGGCCAACGGTTGGCCGAACGAGATCAGCGCCGCACTGGTCGGCTCATGCACGAACTCGAGCTACGAGGACATCACCCGGGCCGCCAGCATTCTGCGCGACGCCGCCGCCAAGGGACTCAAGGTCAAGACCCCGTTGCTGATCACCCCCGGATCCGAGCAGGTTCGGGCCACCATCGAGCGCGACGGACTGCTGGCCGACTTCGAAGCGGCCGGCGCCACGGTGTTGGCCAACGCCTGCGGGCCGTGCATCGGACAGTGGGACCGCACGGGAAAGATCGAGCCCGGCACCCCGAACATCATCGTCACCAGCTACAACCGCAACTTCCCGAAGCGAAACGATGGCGACCCGGCCACGCTGGCCTTCGTCACGTCTCCCGAGACCGTCGTCGCGCTGGCGCTGGCCGGCACCGTCGACTTCGACCCCATCGCTGGAACCCTCACCAACGACGCGGGCGAAGCGGTCTCCCTGGCCGAACCGGTCGGCATCGAGTTGCCGCCGGCCGGGTTCGACGAGGGCGAATCGGGATTCATCGCGCCGGCCGAGGGGTCGGCCGACATCGACGTCCGGGTCTCCCCCACCTCCGATCGCCTCCAGGTGCTCACCCCGTTCGAGCCGTGGGATGGCGAGGACTACACCGACATGCCGTTGCTCCTGAAGGCCAAGGGCAAGTTCACCACAGACCACATCTCGATGGCCGGCCCCTGGCTCAAGTACCGCGGCCACCTCGAGAACATCTCGGGGAACCTCTACATGGGCGCAGTCAACGCCTTCGACGACGTCGTCGGCCTGGGCAAGGATCACACCGACGGCGAAACCCGAGCCTTCCCGGAGATCGCCAAGCGCTACCACGAGGCCGGCATCGAATGGGTCGTGGTCGGCGACGAGAACATGGGCGAAGGTTCGTCACGCGAGCACGCGGCCATGGAGCCCCGCTTCCGCAATGGCAAGGTCGCCATCGCCCGTTCGTTCGCACGCATTCACGAGACCAACCTCAAGAAGCAGGGCATGATCGCCCTGACCTTCGACGACAAGGCTGACTACGACAAGATCCAGGTCGACGACCGCATCGCCGTCACCGGTCTGAAGAATCTTGCTCCGGGTTCAACGGTCACGGTCACGTTGACCCACGCCGATGGCTCCACCGACAGCTTCAGCACCAGCCACACGATGAGCGACGACCAGATCGAGTGGTTCAAAGCCGGCTCGGCTCTGAACATCATCCGCCAGAACGTCTGAACCCGCTCAGCCCAGTCGGCAGGCGTCGCCGGCGCTGAGGATGACGACGACCGAATCCGGCTCACCGGTGCCGCTCAGGGACGCGCTGATGCGCTCGCCACTCGGGTTCTCGACCCAGCTGACCGATACTCGCCCGTCGGAGCCGGCTGCCTGTCGAGCGTCGGGGAACAGGCTGTCGATCGCAGCCCGTGCGGTACCCAAGCCGACGCCGGCCAAGGTTCGAAGTGAGCGCGGCCGGTTGTCGTCGCCGCGAACCTCCCATTGGACGAAGGACGGCGGCGCACCGCCGTAGTCGGCGAACACGAGGACGAGGTCGCCCCACGCCACCCGACGTTCTTCCTCCGCGCCATCGCACCGTTCCGACGCCAACCACGCGCTGTCGCGCTCGGGCCCACCGAGCGCATCGATGATCATTTCGATGGCTTCGCCCGACCTCGCGCCGAAGTCGACTTCGAGTTCGTCGGTCGACCCTCGATCGATCAAGATGCCGTCGGCGGTGAGCGCGACCACACCCGGCTCCGGAAGCACCAGCTGCGTCGTCGTCGGCGCTGCGGTGGTGGTCGGCGCAGCCGTCGTGGTCGGGGCGATGGTCGTCGTCTCGACGACCGGAACCGTGGTCGTCGGAGCCGCGGTCGTCGCCACGGTGGTCGACAGCGGTGGGGTCGACGGCAATGGGGTCGACGAGGACGGGCTCGCCGTTTCGGAGTCGCGCTGGCTGTCCCACAACAGGTAGCCGACCGCCGCGATCGCACCGAGCACGACGCCGATGACGGTGAGCAATGCGATCGTCGACCGGCTGTCACGGGTCTCGGGGTAGCGCGGCGTGGGCGGATAGGTCGGCTGCTGCGGAGGTCGCGGCGGCGGGACCGGGTTGGCGACCGGGGCCGTGCCGTAGCTCGGGGCCGGGGTCGGCTGCGGCGCAACCGGCGGAGGGGCGGCCACCGGTTCCGTCGCCTCGGTCGGCTCGAACACCGACACCGGCCCCTCACCGCTGTAGGTGAAGACGTTTCGCGACGGCCGAGCCGGCAGTGGCCCCTCGAGGTCTTCGAGCGTCACCAGCCGGGCTGGTCCGACCTCTTCGGGAGGCGCATTGCTCCCGGCCGGCGGCAGCACTGCGGCCAGAATCGCCGCGCCGACCCGAACCGCTTCGGCCGAGTCCGCGCCGCCAACTCGCCCGTACGCGTTCTTGGCCGCACCGGCGGAACAAAGCTCGATCGAGCCGATGTCGGCCTGTTCGGCAGCAGCCCGCAGCGCTGCGGTCTGACCGCCCGTCCACCGATCGGGGTGCGCCAGCATCACCAGCTCCGGCCGATCGGTCCGGGTCTCGGCTACGAGCGCCACGACATGCTGCAGGAGCGCAGCGACAACGTCCGGGATTTCGGCGGGAGCGCCCTGCATGCCGAGGGAGCCGAACGGATCCGCGATGAACTCGCCTTCGGGCTCGGCCATCGCCGCCGCCCCGGTGACGATGTCGCCACCGGCACCGAGCATCGCGACGGTCGGCACGCCACCGGTGTCGTCGCTGGTCGGTACCGGCGAGATGTCGCGGCCGACGGCCACGGCGGCCCGCAGATGGGTTTCACCAATCTCGATGGCCAACCGATACGTCACGGCTACACAGTAGAACCCAGCGCCGGTCAGCAGGGCGCGCCTTACGAGCCGGCTTTTGCCTTCGGAGCCTTCTTGGCGGACTTCTTCCCGGACTTCTTGCCTGTCTTCTTGCCCGGCTTCTTGATCGCCGCCTTGTCCTGGTTCTTCTTCGACTTCTTTGGCTTCGACTGCTTCGATGCACTCGACTTCTTCGGTGTCGCCTTCTTCGGGGCAGGCTTCTTCGGGGCCGAGTCCTGCCGCTTCGCCGTTTTGTTCTTGCCGCCCGTCCCGGTGCCGTCGGCCTCCGGTTGGTTCGGCGTCATGCCCGGCGGGTAGGTACGGGCCAGTTCCTCCGCCGTCGGCTTGGTGCGCTTGCGCCCGACCGGCGGCAGCTGGGCCGAGATCGCGGTCATGACGCGAGCCACGTCGGGAAGCGTCGACTTCTTGGTGCGCTCGAGCTCGACCCGGGGGCCGATCTTGACCTGCACCTTGGGCGGATCGATCAGGTTCCACACCGCCGGTACCCGCGCCGAACGGGGCCAGACGTGTTCGGAACCCCAGATGCCGATCGGCACGACCGGCGCACCCGACATGCGGGCCAGTTGCGCAACGCCGCGCTTGCCGACGAGTTCGGGCTCGAAGAACTGCCGCCCGCGCGGGATCGTCCCCTGGGGCAAGATCACGACAACCTCACCGGCGGCGAGCGCTTCGGCCGCCTGTTCGAGGGGAGCATCCGACCCCGTGCCCCGATCGACCGGGATCGCGCCGAACGCGGCGACGAGCGGCCCGACGAGCGGCGAGTCGAAGAGTTCCTTTTTGGCCAGCGGTCGGGCGGGACGGCCGGCCTGCGCCAGCGCGGTTGCGATGGCCACGAAGTCGAAGTAGCTGCGATGGTTGGCCGCAACGATCGCGCCGCCTTCCGCCGGGAGGTGTTCGACGCCCGAGATGTCGAGCTTGGCATAGCGGATGAACTCCGGCCGGCTCAGCGACAACAACAGGTCCTGCGGCTCGAGACCGGCGATCTTGGGTACACCGGGCGGCACATCGAGGTGCGTGATCGGCCATCCCCGAAGCCGAGCCACGGCCCGCAGGCGGGGATCCGGGTTCACGGCCACCGGATGACCGACGCCACCGAGCAACGGTTGATCGAAGAAGCTGTCGCTGTAGGCGAAGCTCTGCTCGAGGTCGACATCGTGGGCGAGGGCCCAGTCCTTCACCGCCCCGAGTTTGCCGATGCCCCAGACGTAGCGACCATCGATCGTGCCGTCGAGGGCGCCGTCGGTGACGCCGTACTTGGTGGCGATGCACCCATCGAACCCGAGGAGTTCGGCCAACGGCTCGCAGACGGTCGAGGGGCTCGTCGTGGCCATGACCACCTTGCGTCCCGCGGCGCGGTGCTCGTCGATCAAGTGGAGGGCGAAGGGCTGCAGCCGATCGACCAGTTGAGCCGCCGCGAGCCGTCCGGCCTCGGCGACGAGGTCGGCGTCCCACCCGGCCGAGAACCGCACGCCGGTACGAGCGAGCGCCATGCTCGGCAAGGTCTCGCCAATCCGGTCGAAGAACTCGAATACGAACGACTCGCCGGGAATCTTGCGATCACCCATGAGCCCGACCGTGCGCAGCGCATCGGAGACCACCGGGCCGGATGCGCCGGGCAGCAAGGTCCGGTCAAGGTCGAAAAAGGCGGCGCCGTTCATATACGCAACGTATCGGCCGCTTTTGCGGCAATGCGAGCGGAAGCGCCCGCTAACGCGAGCCCCTGCCGTCGCTCCGACCCCAGTTTTCGTCGTCCTCGGGGCCCCGCACCCGCTGGTTGGGGTTGCGGGTGTACGTGGCGCCCGGCGTCCAGCCGGCGTTGATCGGCCGCCCCAGCGCCAGCCAGGCCACCGATCCCACGCCGGGCACGATCAACACCACCAGCAGCCACGCCATCTTGGGCAGGTTGCGCATCTGGGCCTGATCGGTGGCGATGACGTCGAGTACGCACCACACCCAGAGCAAGAACAGGATCACGCCGAGAAAACCGGGGGCAAAACGAACCATGCCCCCAGTATGCCAGCCCGATCAGCTCGATTGCGGGGCCACACGGCCCAAGAACAAACCAGGAGCGAGGAGGGACGACGAGCGGCTCGGCGGCTTCGCCGCAGCCGCAGCGCGAGTCGAGGCCGCCGGCAACCCTTCGGGTTGCGTACGGCCGGATCGAGCCTGCGGAACAAACGCGGAGCGGAATGAGCGCAGCACCGGGCGAGACGAAGTGGAGCTCGGCAATGGAAAACTGTAAGAGACCGGCACGAAGGCCGGTCTCTCGAGGATCTCGCGGCAGTTGGGGGAAACTGCTCATGCGGATCAATCAGGGGCGCCTCTGGGGGGAGAAGCACGCCCTGAGTTATGAATTCATTCTGCCCTTCCGCCCGGTCATCTGTCCAGCGGATTCCATTGATATCTCGTATCTGCCGAACAGATGGCCTATGGTGGGGCGGCATGGACCTTCGTCAGCTCCGAGCTCTGATCGCGGTCGCCGAGCACGGCACCTTCTCGGCGGCCGCCAAATCACTCCACACCGTGCAGTCGAACGTGTCGACCCACGTCGCTCGGCTCGAGCGAGAACTCGACACCACCCTGATCGACCGCAAGACCAACGAACTCACCGCCGAAGGCGAGGCCGTCGCGACGCGCAGCCGGCGCGTCCTGAGCGAGATGGACGCCATCAGCTCTGACGTTGCGGCATTCCGCGACGACATCCGGGGCAGCGTTCGGTTGGGCATGATCGGCACGACCGGGCGCTGGCTTCTGCCGAGGTTGCTCGATTCGATGGCCGAGACGTACCCCGGGATTCGGCTCGTCATCGTCGACGCAACCACGACATCGCTCACCCCGCAGCTCGTCGCCGGACAACTCGACGCCGCGGTGGTACAGCTGCCGGTGAACGACCCCGATCTCGTCACCGAGCCGCTGTTCGAAGAGGATCGCATCGTCATCGCACCTTCCGGGCACCCCTGGGCCAAGAAGACGTCGGTCGACATCTCCGATCTCGGCGCCCACCCGTTGTTGTGCACGCCCCCTGGTACCGCCTTTCGCGACCTGGTCGATGCCGAGGTTCGCCAGGCCGGCAGCGCGATCACTCCGCTGGCCGAGATCGACGGCATGCGGTTGCTGGCCACGATGGCCTTCCAGGGTTTCGGCCCCGCCTTGGTGCCGGCCAGCGCGGCCCCGGTCTGGCTCACCGGCGACTGGTCCCGCGTCCGGGTCGACGGTCTCAGTCGGCGCGAGGTCGGCTTCGCCCGCCCGAGCCGCACCACGCCGTCGGCGCCCACCCGGGCGGTACACGACGTGCTGACCGAGCTCACCGAGAGCGAGGCCGCCGGCCAACCAGGGCTGTATCTACCGGCGACCTGACGCCGGGGGGTTCAGCCGGTGGCGACCGCCAGCGCGAGCATGATCATGTCGTCGAAGCTGGTCGCGCGATCTTCCGGCGACAGCCGTTCACCCGACACCAGATGGTCGCTCACCGTCAGCAGCGCGAGCGCGGCCGCGCCTTCGGCCGCCGCAACGCCATAGAGCCCAGCCACCTCCATCTCGACGGCCAGCAAGCCGTGATCGGCCAGTGCCTGATCGAGCGCCGGGTTGTCGCCGTAGAAGGTGTCCGAGGTGAACACCGGTCCGACAGCCACGCGGAGGCCTTTTCGTTCCGCCGCCTCCGCGGCCGAGCGAGCCAGGCCGAAGTCCGCCACCGCCGGGAAGTCGTGGCCCTGCACCCGCAGGCGATTCACGTTCGAATCGGTGCCGGCCCCGGTGGCGATGATCACGTCGCGCAACGCAACCCGATTCGACAGCCCGCCGCAGGAGCCGACCCGAATCAACCGTTCGCAGCCGAAGAATCGAATGAGCTCGGTGGCGTAGATGTTGGCCGATGGAATACCCATGCCGTGCCCCATGACCGAAACCGGCACGCCATCGACCGTGCCGGTGAAGCCGGCCATGGCCCGAACGTCGGTCACCAGCCGTGGGTCGTCGAGGTAGGTCTCCGCGATGTGGCGAGCTCGGACCGGATCACCGGGCATCAGCACGACGGGGGCGAAATCGCCGGGCTCGGCGGCGATGTGGGGCGTGGTCATTGAGATTCTCGAAACTGGTCGGCGAATGGTGCGCAGCAGGATTACCTTGCGGTAGCCCCTAAGCCTGTCAGATCGGTCGCTAGGTTGGCAGCGATGGCCCCCTCCCCCGCAGCAGCCTCTGCGGCTTCCTCCATGCCGGTCGCCCTCCGCGCCCGCACCGCGGGGAAGGCCAAACTGGTCGTCACCGAACTCGAGGGACGACCCTGCGTGCTCGTCACCATCTCACGCGAACCCGACCCCGATCTCGGCGCCGGCCCGGCCAGCACGGCGTTGAGCCCCTCCGATGGCGAGACCGTCGCGGCCGCCGCCGATGAAGCGTTTGCCCGCCGGTTGCCGCTCGTCCTCTTCGTGTCGACCAATGGCATCAACCCGGCCGACGGCGCAGGCGCGTTGCACGGCTGGGGCCAGGCGGCCCGAGCCATGGTGCGCAACAGCGGCATCGTGCCGTTCATCGCGGTCACGACCGGGCCGCTCACCGCCGGCCTGTCGTTGGTCCTGGGGCTGGCCGACATCGTGGTGATGACCCAGGACAGCTATTCATTCGTGAGCGGACCACGGATGGTCGAGCAGTTCACCGGCATCGGAACGGATCGTCACGACCTCGGAGGTGCCGGCGTCCATGAGCGCATCAGTGGCGTCGCCAGCCTCGTCGTCGCCGACGAGGCCGAAGCGACCAACACGGTGGGCGAATTGCTGAGCCTCCTCCCCAGCCACACCGACGAGCTCGCGCCGCTCAGCGCGACGACCGACCGGATCGATCGGTCCACACCGGGCGCCTACGCCGTGCTCCCCGATACTCCCACCGGCAGCTACGACGTGCGCGACATCATCACCACCGTGGTCGACGACGACTATCTGCTCGAACTGCGACCGACCTGGGCGGCGAATCTGGTGACGGCGTTCTCGACCGTCGGCGGCCGACCGGTGGGCATCGTCGCCAATCAGCCCCAGACCGTCGCCGGCACGCTCGACATCGCCGCGTCGCAAAAGGGGGCTCGCTTCGTTGCGATGTGCGACGCCTTCAACCTGCCGCTCGTGACGTTTGTCGACACCTCGGGTTTCTACCCGGGCAAGGATCTCGAATGGCGGGGCATGATCCGCTACGGCGCACAGCTGGCTTTCGCCTACGCCCGTGCCACGGTGCCACGGGTCAACATCACGCTGCGGAAGTCCTACGGTGGCGCCTACATCGTCATGGACTCCAAGCACATGGGCAACGACGTCGCGCTGGCCTGGCCGAGCGCGGAGATCGCGGTGATGGGCGCCAAAGGAGCGGTCGAGATTCTGCACCGCCGAGCGTCGGCCGAAGAACGGGCCGAACTCGAGATCGCCTACGAGGACCGCCTCCTCAACCCCTACGTCGCGGCCGAGCGGGGATCGATCGAACAGGTCATCGATCCCGCGAGCACCCGCCGCGAGGTCGGCGCCGCCCTGGAGATGCTCGCGACCAAACGCGAACGCCTGCCGAGGCGGCGCCACGACAACTCGCCGCTGTAATTTCTGTTCTTTTTGCGGTTAGCCGATCTTTGTCAAAAAGTTGCGCCCTACAGCCGTCCGACAGGTGAGAACGCCGACCCCGCGAACTACCATCGTTTTTGGTCGTGCTCGTGGCCGTTTCGGCGTGCGACCGCCCGATCGAGACCAAAACCCTGCAACGAAGAATCCTGCAGAAAGAACCCTGCAGAGAAGATCGACCCTGCAG